>NZ_JADYXF010000177.1:0-504 GCF_015864385.1 Pseudoalteromonas sp. SWXJZ94C | reverse complement strand
GTGTTTTATTACACAAACGATGCGGGAGTGGCGGAATTGGTAGACGCGCTGGATTTAGGTTCCAGTAACTTCGGTTGTGAGAGTTCAAGTCTCTCTTTCCGCACCATTTCTTGATAAGAAATAAAACTATCAAATAATTCTTTGTTGGGATATCGCCAAGCGGTAAGGCACCAGGTTTTGATCCTGGCATTCCCAGGTTCAAATCCTGGTATCCCAGCCAACTTCTTCTACCAAGGAAAGTTGGACAAATGAATGGCTCAGCTAAGAGTTTAAAATTGCAGCCGTGTTTTATTACACAAACGATGCGGGAGTGGCGGAATTGGTAGACGCGCTGGATTTAGGTTCCAGTAACTTCGGTTGTGAGAGTTCAAGTCTCTCTTTCCGCACCATTTCTTGATAAGAAATAAAACTATCAAATAATTCTTTGTTGGGATATCGCCAAGCGGTAAGGCACCAGGTTTTGATCCTGGCATTCCCAGGTTCAAATCCTGGTATCCCAGCCAA
>NZ_JADYXF010000176.1:0-508 GCF_015864385.1 Pseudoalteromonas sp. SWXJZ94C | reverse complement strand
AATGGAAATGTAATACTTACAAGAGTCTTCCATGCTTACATAACTTTTACCCGCACTTGTTACATAAGCTCTTTTAATTTGTGGTTTAAGATCATAAGCAACTCTATCTTGTGCGTATTAAGGTCTAAAAGAATCAATATCAGCGAGGTCAGGGGCAAGCTGTATAGCAGCATAAACAAGAGCAGCCCAGTTAGCACCTTTACCAAGCTTTAAAGCAAGACGACCAGCAGTGGGAGCAATGTTAACAGCAGATTTATAACCAGCTTTTGAGGCAGAGACAACGGTACGAGAACCAGCAGAGACAGCGCTAGTGACAGACCAAGAGGAGGCAGCGAAAGCCGTTTGTGTGTTTGCAAAGACGATCAGTAACGATAAAAACACATAAAGAACTTTTCGATACAGTAGGTTAATGTGCATGAAAAGTCCTTTATATATTCTATTGGTTGATTTAGTTATAAATTGAGCGCGTCCCTAATTGCGACGATGATACAAACCATCGCAATTATTT
>NZ_JADYXF010000019.1:0-88626 GCF_015864385.1 Pseudoalteromonas sp. SWXJZ94C | reverse complement strand
CCTAATAAGTCGATGGTGATCACCGGCACTTCAGTATCAACAGTGCCAGTGGTTGAAACCGTATTGGTATTGCCTGCGGCATCAACAACGGTTATTTCAAGGGTGTAATCCCCTTCGGCTAATACGTCGGTAACCCCGACACTAAAACTGCCATCTGCGAAGGTTTCGGTGGTGATTGTTTGCACGGTATTGCTGGCATCAGTGACGGTGAGCGTCACGGTTGTGCCCGCACCTTCACCCACAACTGAGCCGGTAATTAATGGGGTAGTATCGTTAGTACTATCAGCTAAACTAATAATAATTTCAGGAGCAGTTAAATCAATTTCACCCACTTCGCTAGCCGAAGCTGTATTACCTGCTGCATCAGTTACTATTGCAACAACACTAAATTGCCCTTCGACTAATTCGTTACTCGCTTCAATAGACCAAGCACCATTTGCATCGGTAACAACTTGAACTGTTTCAGTGGCTCCATTATTTCCGGTAAAGGTAACTGTAACCAATGAATTAGGGGCTATATCTTGAGTAGTCCCACTAATAGAAGGTGTTGTATCGCTAGTATCAATAATAAAATTAATACTTACGGTTAAATCAATATTACCAACAATGCTAGCTTGAGCTTCATTTCCTGAATTGTCGACTATCGCAACTGCAACAGTAAAGTCACCTTCAGGTAATGGCTCAGAGACTTGCGCACTCCACGATCCATCCGCTTGAGTAACCGCAAGTAAACTAAACGTACTACCATCACTCGCAGTTATTGTTAATACAACGGTTGTACCTGTAGAAATATTGTCTGTATTACCGCTTAAAAACGGTGTGGTATCGTTACTATTTGCAATTGAATCTATTTGAATAGAGGCTGGAGAAAATGTCACTTCACCATCAATTTGTGCTGAGCCTTCATTACCAGCTAAATCACTAACCGATGCAATTGCAGTAAACATACCTCCCGGTATATCTGTGTTTACCTCAACACTCCACGAGCCATTACCATCAAGCAAAGTAGTTAATGTTTGTGAATTACCATCGCTATCAGTTACTAAAACTGTAATTGCTGTTCCTGCTGGGGCACCTTCTACACGCCCAACAAATGTAGGAGTTACATCATTAGTATCTGCAATCGCAGTAATTGAAATATCAGGAGGAGTTAAATCGACTATACCTTGTGTATCATCTCGCCCTTGATTACCAGCAGCATCATTAACCGTTGCAACTACTTCAAATAAACCTTCTGGTAACGATGTGGTTACCTCAACTGACCAGTCACCATCGGCATTAGTTTGAGTAAGTAATGTTTGAATTTGGTTATTAATATCTGTAATTACAACACTAATAATCGAGCCAGCAGGTACTCCTTGTACGTTACCCGTTATTAAGGGAGTTGTATTTTGCGTATCATTAATATTATCTATTGTTACAACTGGAACTGTTAAATCAATTATCCCTGCATCACTTGCTAAAGCCTGATTACCAACACTGTCACTAACTAGTGCATCAACATTAAAAGCACCTTCAGACAATGGCGCACTAATAATCACCGACCAACTGCCGTCAGACCCTGTTATAGCGGTTAAAGTTTGCACCTCACCAGCATTATCAGTTACAGATATAGTTACTTCGGTACCTTCAGGCACTCCACTCGTAGTTCCTGTTAATAATGGTGTAGTGTTATTAGATTCATCAACTACATTCACCGTAATTACGGGGGCAGTTAAATCAATATTCGCAATTTCTTGAGCGATCGCTTCATTACCTGCTGTATCTGTAACTACCGCGCTTACATTAAATTCACCTTCAGCTAAAGGCGAAGACGTTGTGACAGCCCAATTACCTTGAGCATCAACTTGAGTATCAACAACTTGCACTTCACCAGTACTGTCTGTAAGTGTAACCGTCACATTACTTCCAGCAGGTGAACCTGATACAAATCCAGTAACTGTAACAATTTGAGATGCAGAGTCTGCTATTGGATTAATAATGATTAAAGGAGCTGTTGCATCTATTTCAAGAGAGATAGCATCATTTACTAAATTCCCTGCAAAGTCAGTTGCCTCAACCAATACCGTAACCGAGCCATCTATAATAGGGTTAGGTAAAGTAGTTTCAAAAGTACCATTTAAATTAATTACAACAGTTACAACCTGAGAGTTTCCAGCAGCGTCGGTAACGGTTATTCTTGCAGTTTTACCTATTAAGTTTTCACTTGTGCCTGTTATAAGTGGTTGAGAAGAGTTAGTAATACCGACTTCACTTAATGAAATAGACCCAGCTGAAAAGTCAGGTGTAACCTCGTCTGATATAATTTCATCTGCAGCATCATCTTCATTAAATGAATTGTTAGTACTTCGTTCAAATCCAGAATCGAATGAAATACTATTAAAATCAAAACTTTCAGATATACGCGTTAATTGTACAAATGAGTTCCCGCCACCAACGCCTGAACTACTAGAGCCACCAGCAGCTGTTGCCTCTAAACTACTTAAAAGATCGCCCTCGCCTGCTAAAGCATCTAAAAAATCACTTACATCAGAACTTGAATCTGCTTCGGCATTTTTTTCTGGTGTCGCACTTAAGCTTGCAATTGCATCATCAATACTTTCGTCAAAAAACGTTGTTTCGCTTAAATCTCGACCTTCTTTTGCTAACAAATCTTGTGTTATTTTAACTTTTTGATTCGCGGGAATAGATAAAGACTCTCCTTGTACATCGATTGTCAGTGATGATTTAATCGCTGTAACAACTAAGTCACCTACATTTATAATATCGCCTACATTTAGCGCTTTAATCGAACCATCGCCTTGCACTACACCAGCCGAACCTTGAATATCAATAATAACTAATTGATTTGCTTCCATCGAGACACCCTCAAACATTTAAAGTAACAACCTAATAACTTAAATGTAGAACACAAAATCAATCTAAGTACTGGACTCAAGTACAGGTTTGTTCTAAAAAAGGGTAAAAAAAACAAATATAAAAGTGGTATAAAATTTATTTTATGCTTACTAAAATACTATTTGCACTTTTTTAATTTCTTTACTAAATATTTAGGAGCGTATTTTCAGTATTAAAAAAATAGGAACGGAATGAGTAAAAAAAACACATTAATAAAGCGTAATATAAGTATATTAATTGGTTTAACATTAACAACAGTAAACTTCCCTAGCCTTGTCTACGCTAATAACGATAAAGCAACTCCTCTTGCTTATGTATCGAATAAAGCAATTGAAAACAATCCAGAAGTTCAAGAAGCTTGGCATGCTTTTAAGTCATCCATTTATGGTATAGATGCTGCTCGTTCAGGGTATTTACCAAGTGTAGATGCATCTGCAAGCACCGGATACGAAAAAAGAAACTATGGCATTGAGGATGGATATAGCAGAAATACTGCAGAGCTAACAGTTACACAAATGCTTTACGATGGGTTTAGAACATCTAATACTGTTGATCGCTTTAAGCACATACAATTAGTTAGATATTTTGAGCTTCTTTCGCAAACCGAAAGAACAGCACTAGATGCCTCCACAGCATTTTTAGATGTGCAAAGATTTAAAGAATTAATTGAACTTGCTGAAGCCAATTTAAAAGAGCATGAATCGGTATACCAACAAATTGAACAAAGCGTTAGCGCAGGTGTAGCAAGAGCCGCAGATTTAGAGCAAATAACAGGTCGCTTATCGCTCGCTCAATCTAATGTATTAACTGAGTATGCAAATCTACATGACGTTACCGCTCGTTATTTAAAAATTGTAGGTGAGCTACCGTTACCAAATATAAAAACCGCAAACTTAAATGAAGACAATATACCTATTTCGATTGGTAAAGCTCTCGATATTGCCTATGAAAACAGCCCTACTTTTTACGCCTCTTTGTATAATATAGAAGAAAAAAAGGCGAATGCTAAAGCTCAAAAAGCCGCATTTCATCCAAATATAGATTTATCTGCCCGCTATGGAACACAAGATAAAGATGAACTAGGTTTAAACGAAACACGAACAGAAGCCCGTGTAGGTATTGATATAAGTTATAATTTATATAATGGTGGATTAGATAATGCCAACTTAAAACAAGCTTATACCGACATTAATATAGCTAAATATCAAAGAGATTCGTCATGTATTGATATTCGTCAACGTCTTCAAATTGCTTATAATAACCTCATTATTCTTGAAAAAAAATTACCAATACTTGATCAACATAGAATATCGTCAAGTAAAGTTAAAATTGCTTATAAAGATCAATTCGATATAGGTCAGCGAACTTTATTAGATGTACTTGATGCTGAGAATGAATACTTTCAATCTAATCGTTCATACATAGTTACTGTGTACGAGCGTCAATCTTCAATTTTAACAATGCTAACTGAAATGGGTAAATTACTTCCTACACTTCACGTAATGTCAGATAAGTACCCAACTTTAAAAGAGCTAACTGATGATCCAATTATCCGTGATGCAGAAAATATTTGTCCTAGTTATGATGTAGCCGCAACATTAAATCGTATAACTTTTTTAGACAAAAAAGCAAAGCTAGATGATGATAACGATGGGATAATAAACAAACAGGACATATGTCCAAGTACTCCCTCATCAACTAACGTTGATTTGTCTGGCTGCACTATTTACAACGAAGGTAACTCAAAAATAGAAATAGGTATCCCTTTCTTTGCTGATGCAAGTGATGTTCGAGATGAGTATATTCAGGAAATTGAAAAGTTAGCTTATTTTTTAAGAGATAATCCTGATAAAAAAGTTGAAATACAAGGTCACACATCCCTTGATGGAGACGAAGACTATAATCGTAAATTATCAGAAAAGCGTGCTTTTTCTGTTGCAGAAATCCTCATCAAAAAATTTAATATTAAACCAGCCCGCGTTAAATCATTTGGCTACGGTATTGACCAACCTCGCATAAACGAAATATCAGTAAAAGCAAACGCTGCTAATCGTAGAATAGAAGCTGTTATTACAGATAATTAAGTAAATAACGTTATATAGACTGCAACTAAAACTGCAGTCTTTCATAACGAGGATGGTTTATGAAATTGAATGACGTACTTGATCATGGTGGCATATTAGTCGATTGTTTATCGGTTTTATGCCGCCATCACGATAAAGAATTTTCTCGGGAGGCATTGCTCAATGGACTCCCTTTAACTGAGGGTATACTTACACCATCAGGATTTTCCCGCGCTGCAAAACGTATCGGTTTTAAATCAAAAGTAGTAAATAAACCATTACAAAAAATTAATACCGCATTACTCCCTGCTATTTTAATTTTAAAAGATAATCAAGCCTGCGTAATTACCCACATAAATTTTAAAAATAATACTGTAAGCGTTATATACCCAGAGCTAACCGAATCTGTAATTGAACAAAACATTGATGAATTAACTGAAAACAGTGCCAATTTAGTTATTTATGCACAACCCGAATTTGCATTTGACGAACGAACCCCCGTACTCGAAAAACTCTCAAAAGACGGATGGTTTTGGGGAGTAATTAAAGAGTGCCGCTCACTTTATAAAGACGTTATTATTTCGGCAATTGCATTAGGTGTTTTATCTGTTGCAATGCCACTTTTTGTTATGAATGTTTACGACCGCGTAGTACCAAATCATGCTGTTGAAACTCTCTGGGTATTAGCCATTGGGATTTTAATCGCACTGACTGCCGACTTTGTTTTGCGCTTAGTACGCAGCTACTTTGTAGAACTTGCAGCAAGCAGAATTGATGTAAAAGTATCGGCCGTGATTATGGAACGAGTACTAGGGATGAAGCTCAAAAATCGTCCCTCATCAGCTGGCTCATTTGCTAGTAACATTCAATCTTTTGAGGCTGTACGTAGCTTTTTTAGTTCAATAACCCTTGTTGCACTGGTCGATTTACCATTTGTTATATTGTATTTAATTGTTATCGCCATTATTGGTGTCCCCCTTAGTTTACCCATAATTGCGGGTGCGCTTATTTTATTAACTTATGCTATTGCCGCACATAGAAAACTCGAATCTTTATCAGAGCAAACAATGAAAGCAAGTTCAATGCGAAACGCAGTACTTGTAGAAAGCCTAACAAATATTGAAGATGTTAAAAGCTTTCACTCAGAGTGTAAAACACAATCAATTTGGGAAAAGTCGACTATATACATTGCACAAATAAATGCACAAAGCCGTTTAGTATCAAGTTCAATTTCAAATACGGCATCGTGGATACAGCAATGTGTAGGCGTAATAATTATGATTATTGGCGTACATTTAGTTATTGAAGGCGAACTAACTCAAGGTGGACTTATTGCCGCTTATTTATTGTCATCGCGTGCTATGGGACCTATTGGTCAATCTGCGGCTGTTTTAGCGCAATATCATCATGCTGCAATTGCAATGCAATCACTTAACGAAATTATGGAAAAAGACGTAGAGCGCCCTCCAGGAAAACATTGGTTAAGCCACCCTATTTTAAAAGGTGATATTGAATTTAAAGACGTATGCTTTAAATATTCAGACGAATCTCATAACGCACTAAACGGGGTTAGTTTTAAAATTAAAGCGGGCGAAAAAGTAGCTATTTTGGGGCGTAATGGTTCTGGTAAAAGTACTTTGGAAAAATTAATTTTAGGCTTATACGATCCCTGCTCTGGCTCTATTTTAATGGATAACAATGATATTCATCAAATCGACCCAGCAGAGCTTCGTCACAATATCGGTTATGTGCCACAAAGTGTTGCATTATTTTTTGGTACATTAAAAGACAATCTTACTATGAGTGCTTGGCACGCAAAAGATGAGCAAATTATTGAAGCATGCGAGCGGAGTCAGTTATTCGATTTAATTAACTCTCACCCCGACGGATTCGATTTACAAGTGGGTGAGCAAGGTCGTCAACTCTCTGGTGGGCAGCGTCAAGCTGTAGGCATGGCAAGAGCACTTATTAATGATCCCCCTATTTTACTATTAGACGAACCCACTTCATCGCTTGACCATAATAGCGAAAATCAGATTATTAATAATTTAAAAAAATGCTCAAAAGACAAAACGTTATTAGTTGTTACCCATCGCTCTTCGTTGTTGGAATTAGTAGATAGAATCATAGTATTAGATAACGGCAAAGTTGTAGCCGATGGTCCAAAGCAAAAAGTAATTGCTGCGTTAAATAACCAGTCAGTGGAGCAAGCCTCATGAGTGATAACAAAAAACCACTCGAACAACGCTCTTTTGAATCTGTAAGTAAAGCCATTGAAGCGAGCAAGCGTGGTAAACCTTCGGTATTCAATGGCTTATTTAAAGGCTGGTTTTCACCTCCAAACTCACAAGATTGGGTAGTTGATGCCCAGTGGGAAAAAATGCAACAAGAGCCTGCCAGCGCAAGGCTGCTACTCTATTTAATTTGCTTAGCATTTATATGTTTAGTTGTATGGTCTGCTTTTGCTGACCTAGATGAAGTGGCACGCGGAGAAGGTAGAGTAATTCCATCACATAAATTACAGCTAATACAATCTTATGACGGCGGAATGGTTGAAACAATAAATGTTCGAGAAGGGCAAATAGTTAACGTAGGTGATGTACTTATAAAAATAGACCCTACTCGCTTTATTTCTAACTTTAGAGAAAACCAATCAAAGGTAGAATCATTAAGTGCAAAAGTAGCACGCTTACAAGCGCTCACTCAAAAAAAGGATCTTATTTTTACAGATAAAATAATTAAAAATGCACCTAGGGCGGTACTACACGAGCGCGCTCTTTATTTAAGTAACAGCCAAGAGTTAGAGCAACAAATTACTATACAAAAACGTCAGCTAGAGCAGCGCCAACAAGATCATATTGAAGCTAAAGCAGCGCTTCAGCAGCATACAAGTGCTCTTCGTTTAACAAACAGAGAGTTAAAAGTAACACGACCACTGCTTCGCACTGGTGCTATTTCTGATATTGATATTATTCGTTTAGAACGCCAAATAGTCGATTTAAATGGTGAAATAAATCGAACTAAAGCAGTAATAAACCGTAGTGTCTCGGCAATTAATGAAGCTAAAAATAAGGTAACCGAAGTTGAGCTCACAATGATAAACCGCTGGAGCAACGAGCTCTCAGAAGCATTATTACGCTTAGATTCTATTAAAGAGACCGAATCTGGTTTAGCCGATAAAGTGACCCAAACCGAAATTAGATCTCCAGTCAAAGGTACAGTACAACGATTACTCGTTAATACCGTAGGAGGTATTTTACAACCAGGGAGTGACGTTATGGAAATTGTTCCATTGGATGATCAACTTGTTGTAGAAGCAAAAATTCCCCCTAAAGACATTGCTTTTTTACGCCCTGGGCAACCAGCAATGATTAAATTTAGTGCCTATGACTTTGCTGTATACGGCGGTTTAGAAGCCGAAGTACTGCATATTAGTGCAGATACAATTACCGATGATCGTGAAAACACATTTTACTTAGTACAGCTAAAAACAACCAAAAACAACTTCTCTAAAGAACTGACAATTATTCCGGGAATGACTACACAAGTAGATATTATTACCGGTAAAAAAACAGTACTTGAGTACCTATTAAAACCAGTACTAAGAGCAACATCACTAGCAATGACAGAGCGTTAAAAGCATTTTTAATAATGGAGAAATAATGCGTCAAAGTATCTTTATTACACAACCTGAATTTGAATCTAAGCACTGGCATAGTGCATTCCCTGGTTGTATTGTGTGTACAAAAGAGCCAAACAGAGTAGCTGCGTCTAATATTATATGGATTTTAGCTAATACACCTAATTGGCTAACTATAGTTAAAAAGTATACACAACAGCGTCTTCCCGTCATTGTGATGACAAATAACTTAGACATAGACGAACTAAGAATGGCATTACAAGCAGGAGCGAGAGGCTATGTAGAAGCGCTTGCTAGTAAAGTAATTATTGAACAAGTATTAGAAACAATTTGCTCTGATGCTACATGGATACCAGGTCAGCTACTTTCTAATTTGGTTGGCGCTTTATCAAAGGCTAATTTTAATTATAGCCATACATGCAACCTTGACGTATTAACTAAACGCGAACGCCAAGTTGTTGATATTGTGGTAACTGGGGCAACTAACAAACAAGCAGCACAATCTCTCAGTATCACAGAGCGTACAATAAAAGAACATATGGGTTCTATTTTTAATAAATTAAAAGTACGAGACCGAATACAGTTAATGCTAGTTGTAAAAGGCAACTAACCCCCTTAGCATTTTAACTAACAATCTGTAGCCAGTATTAAAGCTGGCTACTTTGCTTTAACGATAAGTGCTTAAAATAACAATATTAAATTAAAGGGCTGTTTTTAATTAAAGCTAAGTTATTCCTCATTAATTACCCCATCAAAACCTAAGTTAATTAACGTATCTAAATCATCTTGGTTTGTAACGCCTTGAGCTACCACCTTAATACCAATTGAATGAGCAAGCGTACATACACCTCGTAAAAAGGTTTGGTTATCTTGACTGTAACTAATATTATGCCCATAAACACTGTCTACTTTAATCATTTCTAATCCAAATTCGTGAATGTTTTTGATTTTAGTAAACTCAGGACCTACTCGTTTTAAGGCGACTTTTGCCCCAATACATCGCGCTTCTTCGCAAAAGCTTTTAAATATTTCTATTTCACTAACAGCTATGTTCTCGCGTATATCAAAACAAATGTTTTTTGATAAACTAGGAAATGCCGACAAATAAGTGAGTACAGCTGCAAGAGCAGCATCATCAAGTAATGTTTGCGACGACAGTTCAATTGAAATAAGTTCTTTAGGCGGTTCGTCGCAATACTGAATAACTAGCTGCTTTATTAGCCCCCAATCAAGCCTCGCTAATAGCTTCAACCTATTCGCCCATTGATAGTAATAGCTTGCTCGATAAAACTGCCCCTCAAACTCCAAACTAAGCCTTAACTGGTTTTGTATCAACTGCCCTGTAAAACAAGTTACGGGCTGTACAATAATTTTTAACGTTTTATTATTTAATGCAGTTTCAATTGCATTTTTCCAGCTTAGAGCATCATCAAACAACTCTGGACTCTTAGGTTTTTCGATTACTTTTACTTTAACACCAGGCTTTTTATCTGCTGATGTTAAAAGCTCATCTACACGCTTTAATACATCAAACCGAGTGTCTTCTTTTTCAATGTAAGTACAGCTATGAGGGATTGTTAATTCAATACTTTTATACTCTTTAATAAATGACTCGTGTAGCTTTAACACTTGTTCACTCAATACTTGAATATCGTCTACATCGCTAAACAAAACTGTAAAATCACTATTAGAAATACGCGCAATATAGTTTTCTGATGCATGAGATTCGTTCAACTCTAAAAATTGAACAAGCACTTGAGAAAAACGACGTAAAAAATTAACCATTTCAACATCGCTTATTTTTTCATTCATTTTATCTAAATTAATGACTCTAAATAAAAATAAAGCACCATGCGCATAGTCTTTTGACTTTTGTAAATGTGCTTCAAGTGTTGCACAAAAGTATTCTCGATTAGCTAAACCGGTAAGTTCATCATGCTGTGATTTAAACCTTAGTTCTTCTAAACGTATATTATCTTCTTTAATAATACGGCTAAAGCGAGTTGATAACTGGTTCATTGACTGCACCAAATGCGCAAATTCAAAAGTGCGCGGCACTGTCGATTTTATAAAGCGCTTTTCACCAAATGCATTTGCTTGATAAACCACATCATCCAATGGTTTAAGTATTCTTTGTAAAAAGTAAGCACTTACAATACACGCGAGTACAGCAACAATTAAAAAACTAAAAAATAGTTTTAATGCACTTTGCCATAAGGCTTGTTCGGCATACTGACTATGACTTTCTACATAAAGCGTTCCAAATTGCTGCCAACCATCATTAACCTGCGCTACACCAGGTAAAACATTAAGTTGATACAAAAATTTAAACCACTTTGGAGCCATAATCTCAAGATCATCTTCAAAAGTACGCTTAACTATAACCTCTGAGCTTGGGCTTTGTAGTTCAATACGTTTGTAATGGCCTGTATCAAAAGTTGCTGACACCAATAGCTCAAGCTCAACTGGGTCTTTATCTAACTGGCTTATCATTAACGCGAGCGAACTGGCATTATCTACATTTTTTAAATAAAGCTGAGTAGAAAAATAATTTTTAGCTGAGTTTGTACTAATTAAAACACTACTAATAAAGCCAACAAAAATAACAATTAAAAGCGCAATCCATAGCTCTTGCCTTAATGTTATTTTTCTCTTTTTTAAATATTTAAATAAGGAAAATGATGCCATTACCACATAACCCCTTCTTGCGTTGTCTGCTCCAAAACTTTACGCCAGCGCGATAATCTTGCTGTTGGGCTAGCGACACTTTTGGTTGAATTATTTGCCCATAAACCTTGGCTGTTAAAACTAAAAACAGGGCTTAAATCTACACGCTTTGCAGCAGGCAGTACTTTTATAATTAAACTATCTAAAATAAGCGGTTGCGCATTTGGCGTAGTAAAATAACCCAAAACCATATGCGCTTGTGTTTTGTTTGTACCCGCTATTTTAGCTTTAACGTATATAAGTCGTAACTTATCGTCACTCACGCCCAAAGCCCTTAAGCTTACATATTTTGCTATTGCATAATCTTCGCAATCACCCAAGCCCCTACCTAAGGTTTCTAAAGGGGTTGCCCAGTAATCGCTTTGTTTCCACAATAAAATATCAGTTTGATAGCGCAGATTACGTGCAAAAAAATCGTTCACCATGAGTATTTGTTGATTCTCTGGTTTACTTTGAGCTTGTATTAACATGCTCTGCCAGTTACGGGCAACATCAGCGCGGTCCGCACCATATTTTTTACCCATTAACTCTATGAACATATTAAATTGAATATTTACACGGCTCGCAAAAACGCCGCTGGAGAGTATAAAAAACAGCAGTAGATAGCACAAATTAGCTGTGCACCAGGAGATAAAATAAAAATAAGAATAGGTTGGCTTAAACGCCATTTACACTATCATTTTTAATAACAGAGGAAATAAAAAATACTTATTGAGCACTGCGTTGTCTGCTTAAAAATTAATCCTTAACAACAGCATAGCACTCAATATAAAAGGAGGAGATATTTTGAATAAACTTTTAAACGTATTACTAAAAAACTTAAAATATAATAATTAGATTCACAGCAAGGTATTTAATTTAAAGTAATACAAAATTTATCCACCCTAATTACTTCGAAAATAGCCAACCACAACATATAAGCACCGAGCAGACATAAACGCCCTTTCTTATAGAGATAAAATAGCCCCTAATAATAAGTAACTTTTTTAACTTCACGCGGCTTAATTTCGCTTATGTATAAGTCGTGTACGCGCTTCATATTTAATTCAAGCTCGGTTACATACGTATCATCCACAGCATACGTTTTTATAATTTGCGCGCCTTTAATAATACCCTGCACTTTACTTTGTAAGTAGTCATCTTGTGCAATAGAGCCCGCAACATTTGTGCCTGCGGTAATTTTTTGCCCATAAACTTGCTCAGTTAGTTCTCTGTACGCTTCTAATTTTGAGGCTTTAATAGCCATTAATTGCTTTTGCGAATTGTTAGCGCCATTTTGTAAACTTATAGGTGCATACCCTATTGCTTTTAAAACGGGGTAATTATTTGGTTCTACATAGTTATATTCAACATGTTTATCAAACATGCTGCTACAACCGCTTAAAGTTAAACACCCAAGCGTAATAAGTAACGATATTACTCGCATAGCACATAGCCCTTATATATTAATTACTCAAATATATGCACGTTTGATGCCATTTATAATACAACCAATAACACTTATATAATATTGGTACAGTCCTTGCTCTAACACTTTACTAGCTAACGTTTAATTGGAGTAAGAGTATGAAGTCGTTTTTATCATTGGCATTTGCAGGATTAAGTGCAACTGCTTTATTAACGTTTTCGGCTTTTACAAAAGCCCAATGGTACGAATCGACTGGTCACGCTCAAATTAAAAGTGGTGATACGAGCGCCGCTAAATCAGCAGCAATAAAAGATGCTATCACGCAAGCTCTTGTGTTTTCTGGCGCACGCGTAAGCTCAGTGCAAACCTTGGTAGATGGCGTGTTGATGCAAGATCAACTTAAAATTAGTAGCCATGGCGAAATACAAAAAATAGAGCTGATCAGCGAGAATCAATACAATGATAAATTTGCCATTACGTTACGCCTCGATATTTTTGCTCAGGCTGAGCAATGTCCGCAAAGTAGCTTTAATAAATTTGTAGCAGTAACACAAAGCCAATTGAATCATCGTGAGCAAGCGATGATGGGTCAAATATTTGACATAAACAAAGCAGTAAGTAAAAAAATATTTACCTCATTACAAAAATCAAAAATGAGTGCAGTCCCTGTTGCCTATTTTAATAACGCTATTAAAGTTGATAAATATTTTACTCAACAACACGATTATTCAAATACGCAGTTAGAAGAAATATCATCACGTAGCAACGCACAATATGTTTTGCTCAGTCAAATAACTAATTTATCCACCAGCAATAAACTCAATAACGATTATGCTTTTTGGCAAGACGAAACCTATAAGCGAAACTATCAAATAGAATTTACGTTATTTGATGGCACAACTTACGAACAGCTTTGGCAAAATAGCTATCAAAGTCAGGCTATTTGGCCATTTGAAAAAACAAAAATTGTAGATGTAAATAGTAATGCTTTTTGGGAATCACCTTTTGGACAAAGTATTACCGACATTAACCAAACCTTAAGTTACGACTTACAATCGGTTATGGCGTGCCTACCCACTCAGGGTAAAATTATGCATATGGAAAACAGTAAAATAGTTATTAATTTAGGTAAAGCACATGGTTTACAAAAAGGACAACTATTAAGCATTGCCCACCATAACTATTTAACCGATGCCGCAGGCAATGTAATGCCACACAAAATAACCACTCTTAACAGTATTCGTGTAGAGCAGTTGTACCAACAAACAGCAATAGCGGTAAGTATTGATGACAAACCACTACCTGGTGTGCAAATAAACGATGTAGTAGAAATAATCAGCCAAGAACTTTAGATTTTTTCAGTCAATTTAGCTTTTAAATTAGGGTGAGCCGATAACCACTCACCTAATTGCTCAACACCTAATAAGTGTGGGTAATGTTTTCTGCAAGCAAACACAACATTACGTTGCTGGTTAGGAAATATAGGTAAATAATTAACCCCCATACGGTCATTACAAGCCAGTTTTGGTACAAATGTAATACCATCATCCATAGCGACTAATGCAAGTAATGTTTCTAAACTATTCCCCTGATATTGATTAGACACATCGACCCCAGCAGAAAAACAAAACTTTTGGGCTTGATCTTTAAAGCAATGACCATCACTTAACATTAAGAGGCTACAACCTTGTAGGTCACTCAGTGCTACTTTTTTATGTTTAGAAAGAGCATTATCGTTTGATACCGCAACTAAAAAGTCTTCTTTGTATAAATTAACAGTATGGTAATTTTTAAGCTCTGGCACATCAGCCAAAATTGCAAAATCGAGCTGGCCACTATTAAGTGCCTCTAAAATGGTCGCTGTTTGCATTTCAATAAACGAAAACTGACTATCAACAAAAGCGGCTTTCATTGATGTTAACAACGCAGGCAACAAGTAAGGCGCAATGGTAGGAATAATACCAATGGTTAATTTACCTTGCAGAGGTTCGTTAGAGGTTGCCGCAAGCTCTTTGAGTATTTGTGTTTGTTCTAAAATAATTTCTATTTGCGTCAATAAACGAGCACCTTTTGCAGTTAAGGTAACTTGCTTAGTTGAACGGTCAAATAAAGTAACACCGAGCTCTTGTTCTAGTTTTTTTACTTGACCACTTAATGTAGGCTGGCTAACAAAACATGCATCGGCGGCTTTGCGAAAATGCTTGTATTGCGCTATTGCTTTTACATACTCAAAATCTTTTAAGTTCATGTTCATCCCAACCTGATAGTTTATAGCTATCAGTTTAATACAAACAAACGATTAGAACTATATTTAATTATTCGCCATAATGGCTATCAACAAATCAAGAGGAACAAAAATTATGTTAAAGAATATTGAAGGTCAAACAATCCCAAGCGTTACATTTGCAACTCGTCAAAACGACGAATGGAAATCGGTAACTACAGATGAAGTTTTTAAAGGTAAAACTGTTGTAGTGTTTTCACTACCAGGTGCATTTACACCAACATGTTCATCAACTCATTTACCACGCTACAACGAATTAGCTGGTGTACTTAAGCAAAACGGCGTTGATGAAATAGTATGTTTATCTGTAAACGATACATTTGTTATGAACGCATGGGCAGAACTTCAAGAAGCACAAAATATCACTTTATTACCAGACGGTAACGGCGAATTTACTGACGGCATGGGTATGTTAGTAGATAAAAACGACCTTGGTTTTGGTAAACGTAGCTGGAGATACTCTATGCTTGTTAAAGACGGTGTGATTGAAAAAATGTTCATCGAACCAGATTTACCAGGTGACCCGTTTGAAGTCTCAGACGCAGACACAATGCTAGATTACATTAATCCTAAACAAGCTAAGCCAGAGCCTGTGAGCATTTTCACTAAACCTAGCTGTCCATTTTGTAAAAAAGCAAAAGAGCTACTTACAGAAAAAGGCTTCGCGTTTGAAGAAATTGTAATGGGCACAGGCGCATCACTAACAAGCCTTAAAGCGGTATCTGGTCGTGAAACTGTTCCACAAATATTTATTGGTGGTAAACACATTGGCGGTTCAGACGATTTAGAAAAGTACTTTGCTAATAAGTAAATTAAATATCTAGTTTAAATAGGTAAAAATAGGGGCTTTAAGCCCCTATTTATTAAAGGAAAAACGCTATGAAAGAATTGCAAACCGATGTTGTTGTTATTGGCGCAGGTACTGCTGGTTTAAGTGCTTATCGTAATGCTAAACAGTTCACACAAAACGTATTAATGATCGAATCTGGTCCATACGGCACAACGTGCGCACGTGTAGGTTGTATGCCAAGTAAGTTATTAATTGCCGCAGCAGAAGCAGCACACTCTATTGAAATGGCTCCTGCATTTGGTGTACATAGCTCAAAGCCAGTCATTGATGGTAAAGCCGTAATGGCAAGAGTACGCAGTGAGCGAGATCGTTTTGCAGGATTTGTAGTAGAAGCCGTTGATGAATTACCAGACGTAGATAAAATTCGTGGTTACGCTAAGTTTTTAGATGCAAATCGCGTGCAAATAGACGACCACACAATTATTACCGCTAAACGCTTTGTCATTGCAACCGGTTCACGCCCTTCATACCCAGGTGTATTTAATAACTTTGGTGACAAACTTATTATAAACGACGACGTATTTGATTGGGATGACTTACCAGAATCAGTCGCTGTATTTGGCCCTGGTGTTATAGGCTTAGAAATTGGTCAAGCACTTAGCCGATTAGGCGTAAATGTAAAACTATTTGGTGTAGGCGGTGCTATAGGTCCACTTACAGACCCGGTAGTAAGAGATTATGCAAACACTGTTTTTGCTCAAGAATTTTTTGTAGATACCGACTCAAACGTATCTGACATGATGCAAGTTGGCGACAAAGCACAGCTAACTTACACCGACAAACAAGGTGAAAAACACACCGAACAGTTTAACTACGTACTTGCAGCTACAGGCCGAGTACCTAACGTAGATAAACTAGGTCTTGAAAACACGGGTATTGAACTTGACGAACGCGGCGTACCGAATGCTGACCCGCACACAATGCAATGTGGCGAGTCAAATATATTTATAGCGGGCGACGCAAGTAACATGATCCCATTGCTACATGAAGCATCTGATCAAGGCACTATTGCAGGACAAAATGCAGGCCGCTTCCCAGATGTACGTATAGGCTTGCGCAGAGCTAAAATTGCAGCCGTATTTAGCGACCCACAAATAGCGATGGTAGGCGAAAGCTTTAAACAAATTACCGACCGTTTAGGTCCCTGTGGTTGTTTTGAAGTAGGTGAAGTAAGCTTTGAAAACCAAGGTCGAAGCCGTGTAATGCTTAAAAACAAAGGCCATATGCGTGTATACGCAGAACAAGGCACAGGCTTATTTTTAGGTGCTGAATTTATTGGGCCACAAGCTGAACATATTGCTCACTTACTAGCATGGGCAGTTCAAAATAAAATGACCGTACCTGAAATGCTCGACATGCCATTTTACCACCCAGTAATTGAAGAAGGATTACGTACTGCCCTTCGTGACTTAAACGCCAAACTTAAATTTGGTCCAGACATTGTAAACTCATGTATGGAATGTGGTCCAGGCGCATAACCTACTCATCACATACAAACTTGCTAAGTAAAAGCCAAAACATTTGTTTTGGCTTTTTTTATAATTTTTTAAAGCAGGCCTCTCAAAAAATATTTTAGCTGTTACACTTAATTGATAATTAAATTAAATAATGGAATAGCTATGCCCAACAATAAATTTAGACTAGTCACTCGCAGCGATTTTGATGGCTTAGTTTGTGCTGTATTGCTTAAAGACTTAGACCTAATTGACGATATTTTGTTTGTACACCCAAAAGACATGCAAGATGGCAAAATAGATATTACCGAAAACGACATTACTACCAACCTTCCCTACGTTGCAGGCTGCCATATAGCATTTGACCACCATCTTAGCGAAACCGTACGTAACTCAAGCGATATTAAAAACCATATTATTGACCCAGAGGCGCCATCTGCTGCACGCGTAGTTTATGACTATTACGGCGGTGCTGAAAAGCTTCCTAACATTTCTGTTGAAATGATGGATGCTGTAGATAAAGGCGACGCCGCTCAGTTTTCAAAAGACGAAATTCTCAACCCAACTGATTGGGTGTTAATGAACTTTATTATGGATGCGCGCACGGGGCTTGGTCGTTTCCGCGAGTTTAAAATTTCAAACTACCAACTAATGATGAAACTTATTGATGCATGTAAAGATCAAAGCATTGAAAGCATTTTACAAATGGAAGACGTAGCCGAACGTGTTGCTTTATATAACGAGCATAACGAAAAAGCCAAAGAGCAAATTACTCAATGCGCAACGGTCCACAAAAACTTAGTGGTACTTGATTTAACCCAAGAAGAAACTATTTACGCCACAAACCGCTTTGTTATTTATGCCATGTACCCCGACTGCAACATCTCTATTCATAAAATGTGGGGTCTTAAAAAGCAAAACGTAGTGTATGCCGTAGGTAAATCAATTACTAACCGCACATCAAATACTAATGTTGGCGAACTGTGTCTTAAATATAATGGCGGGGGTCACTTAAATGCAGGTACTTGCCAAGTAGAAACCAGGAAAGCAGAAGCCGTACTTAGCGAATTAATTGATACAATTACAAGTGATGGTTAATATAAAATAAGCTTACAATAGCCAGAGTAATAGCTCTGGTTATTACTCATTTATTTTATTTTGGTAGAGTGAGTTTATATCACTCCACCACCCTCTCATATCAATTTCAGTAGTCATAAAAGGAATTACCATTTTATGTTAGATACTAAAAACTTCGAACAAACACTTTATCAAGATACAAAAAAAGCATTTAAAAACATCATACAAAAATATGGTGACGATCTTTATGTAATGGGGTTTTACCACACAGGTAGCTACTCACTACTGCCAATGTTTAATACCTTATCGGATTTAAAAGAAGTATTTGAAGAAGAATACGACAACGATGTAAGCAGTTTTTACATGGCTAAATGGAACCCCGAAGACTACCCCACACTTGAGGATTACTCAGAATACTTTGATGAAACAACTGCGGAATGTCAAAAATTAGAAAATAGCATCGATTTTTTTCAATCAGATATAGAAGCGATGGATAATTGGCACCAATGGCTTGCAACAATGGAAAAAGTGCTTGTGCAATTAGATGCCGAAGGCATGTTTTCAAACGGTATTGAACGCGAAAAAGTCACTTTAGCAATACTTGCCTATGACGAAGAAGAAAGTATTCAATTTAAAAGAATCAAACGACTTAATCCACCAGCCGTTTTAACACAAATTCAAGCTGACTTTGAAGCTATGATTGCAGAACGTGAAAAATGCGAGCAAGAAGTTTTAAACGCCTTTAGTTAAACAGCACAGCGTTACTAAATAAAAAGGTATGCTTAACTAAAAAAGCATACTCAACAACTTAGCATCAATAGATTTATGACCCATAACACAAAAATCAGTCATTAAAATTGGATATCACTTTATATTTAATTGTACTCTTTGATGCTCCAATTACTTCAATTAAAGCGCCTTTATAAACCAGGTTATTACCTTCACCTAAATCCATCGTAAAATCTTCTGAAAACGGTTTATGGGTCATAGACTCGTTAAATTCTCGGTATGTAAAATTAAGAATGCGTCCTATTTTTCCATTATATTCAATGATGTGCTGTAAGGCATCTTTTCTAACCGTTAATGACTTCTCTGGAGAATAAACAAAATCAATTATTGTGTCATCAAAGCAAATCATTAAATCGATACATAACTCATTTTTTTCTGGCTCATACTGCACATAATTTTGGTTACGTAATGGCTCACCAAAACTATTGTTAATACTCACAGCAGAATCATCATTCGATTCAAAAGTAGCCCCTGCACTTTTATAAAATACAGTTCGGTTCGATACACCACCATAATAGGCTTTAAAAGGCTCCACAGTAATCGTCTCGGCGTAAGTTCCCGTTGTTTGAGTGAACAGTTTTGAGCCAATCGTTGTTTCTGAGATTTTATTTAATACAGGAGTAGAAATAGTAATGTATTGAGATTTAGGCGCCTTAGACGCACACCCCGATAACGCAATTGTTAACGCGGCAACTAAAGATATAAGTATCGTCTTGTCTATCACTTTTCTGTCCTTGCATTTTTAGAGCTAATATTTTTAATAAAATGGTGAGCTATCAACCATCCTTTGTAGACCTGTTTATGATAACTTAAAGCTGTAATCAATTCATATTTTATAGGGATTTATCCTTTAATTTTAAACGTTAGAATTAATTCATACCCAAAAATATAAAAACGAGCAAGAATATTACATAGCTAAAGACTGTATTTTATCTACAACGTTTGAAAAATAAGTACTTTTCATTTTTAGAATATATACGTTATAAACAACGTAATTAATTATGCCATTTAAGGAGCTTTAAATGTGGTTTGAAAAACTAACCGGTTTTAGTGAACAATCCCCTACACAAGTCCGTAAAAACTTATCCGTTAAAGGGAATATATTAAAATCGCTAGTAAACCAAAAAGAATTCTTTTGCGGCTTGCTAGAAACACCAACACTAGAAAAACTACGTAGTCGTGTTAGCCACGTTAGTTGCGACAAAGAGCTAAATACAAAAACATCTCTTCGCGAAATAGTTGCCAATGTTCAAGACCTGCATACCGACGAAGCGAACATAGGGGCATTATTTCAAGTTGCCTCACAATTTAATCTGTTAGAAATGGTCTCTCCAAATGTTACACCAGAGCAAGGCATCGATGGCTATGAGTACGACCGAACACAAGGACCCGCTTGTGCAATTGCTGCCGGCGCAGGCACTATTTATCGTAACTACTTTGCAAACGTTAACGGTGAAATTGGTCAAACTTCTAACAATCAAATAGACTGCCTAACTGAAATAGGTGTTGCACTAGGTAATAAAAACGACCGCCTTTGGGAAATGAAAAATGGCTATGTTTTAGCATCAGCAGATGGCCTAACAGCAATAAATGCAAAACTAAAATTAGCGACTGAATCAGAACGTGATGAACTAAGAAGTTTATTACGCATAGGCGTACAGTGGAATACTGAAGTAACACTCAATGATTTAAAACGAACCGTTACTCAGGTTTACTGCTCTGCCCTACCTGTTGCTTACTCACAAATATCACCCGTTTTATGGGCAGATTTTGCTAAACTGATTTTAGAAGCATCTTACGAAGCGACACTATGCTCAGCTATTTTAAACGCTGAAAAAACAGGCAATAATAAAGTCTACCTAACACTTATCGGCGGCGGTGTATTCGGTAATGAGCGAGAGTGGATTATGACTGCAATTGAGCGCTCATTAAAGTTATACGAATACGCAGATCTCGATGTATTTATAGTAAGTTATGGCTCGTCAGATCCACATGTTCAAGAGTTAGTTCGTAAATTTTAATAGCAGATTAATAATGTGACGTTAAAGCACAAAAAAGACGACTTGATCTAGTTTGTAAACCAAGGTGCTGAGTAATTTAACACCTGCTTTTATGGTCTGCACAGAGCGAAAACACAGCAATATTTAACATTAAGCGGCATAATAATTAGTTCTATTGGCTTGGTTATCCAACTATTAACCTAATAAAAATTAAACAAGGACAAAAAACAGTTGGCTTTTTGTTCGTACCTCACTTATTTTAGCTAACTGTAATTTGCCGCTTGAAACGGCGTTAACTGCCTAGGAGTATTCGGTGCGTACTGAGATATTGGAAAATCTTAAAGCTTTAGAGATAAAAGAGAATATTAAAATACTATATGCTTGTGAATCAGGCAGTAGAGCTTGGGGGTTCCCATCCGCAGACAGTGATTATGATGTGCGCTTTGTATATGTTCGAAATAAAGACTGGTACTTGAGAGTAGATCATGAATATTGCAGAGATGTAGTTGAAAAACCGATCAATGACTTACTAGATATAAGTGGTTGGGACTTGAAAAAGGCACTTAAACTTCTTAGAAAATCAAATCCGGCACTTATAGAATGGTTTAACTCACCTATTGTTTACCAGAAAAATGAAGAGTTTACGGACGCCTTTAAAAAATTAATACCAATTCTATATTCCCCTCGTTCTTGCTTTTACCATTACTCTCATATGGCGAGCGGTAATTTTAGAGAATACTTACAGGGAGATACTGTAAGAATTAAAAAGTATTTCTATGTCCTTAGACCTATTCTAGCGATGCAATGGATTGAACAAAATCGTGGGGTTGTCCCAATGGAATTCGAAGTGCTTGTAAATGAATTAGTTCATGATGAGGCGTTAAAATCTGCCATTCATAAATTACTTGAAGACAAACGTAAAGGTTTTGAAAGTGCTTATCTGCCAAGAATTGACGTTATTAGTGATTTTATAAGCTCAGAGTTAGACAGGTTTAAAGATAAGGCTCAAGAGCAACAAAAATCTGAAACAGATTTTAGCGAACTTAACCCATTCTTCATTGATGTTTTAAATGGAGAATATGGCAGTTAACAAGCGGGACAAAGCAGCTTGAATGTAATTTGGCTATTTTAATAAAAAGACATCACTAAATTCTTTTTATTTCAATTTACGATGCTACACAATAAATAAAAAAAGACCGCAATAAAGTATAACGCATTGATTTAATTGATACCCCATGCAACCACCAAATCAAGACCCTAAAAACTTGATTAATAATATAATAAAGACAATAAATTGAATTTAAATATAAATAAACCTATATTTAAAGCCCAATCATTCAAAGAGTTACTATCATGGACGATAAAATGGATACGGCTAGAACCATTCTTAATATAACCTCTTCAATCGAGAAAATAGAGAAAGATAAAAACGAACTTTTCATTATTTTATGGATTGGATTGGGGTTTTTATTCTCTGTTTTGATGGAGAAGTTTCTAGTCTCTTGGATTGTGGCAATTACAATCGCAGCTGTTTATGCCTATGGATTTTATAAAAAAGATGAGCTCAACAATTTAAAAAAATCAAAGAGCTATTACTTGCAAATACTCAACCCCCACATGCAACCTAAAAATAAATAATATTTAAGTCACCGAGGGCTTTGTATTTTAATTTAACAATAAAGTCATAAACAAGTTATTTTACAAGCTCGTCTGGTAACGATGGAGAAATGGAATTATGAAAAAAAAGCTTAGAAAAAAACTTAAAAACAAAAATAATAATTCCGTGTTCAAATCCGTAAGTTTTCCTAAGTTAATCTGTGGCTCTTTTTGTCTTTGGGATGCGTATACCAGATCAAGTGATGATTTTTATCCAATGAAAGCAGGTGCCGTTTCAAGATTAGATGAGCCTCTATTGTTTTGGGGTAATATATTATTTATGTTTACAGCTGGTGTGTGTTTTATTTATTCAGGTTTCGTAAAAGACTATCTAGCCAATAAATGATACGTCCTTTACAGCAAGAATAAATCGACTCAAAATACTAGGAGCTGGGTCATGAAGCTCTTTTTATTACGGTTACGTGCCCTTCTAAGTACCATCGTGCTTTTCCAAAGTCGGGAGTTGCTAACCCTAAGTGGGAAGGTTTTAGAGCGAATGGGGTCCAGAGCGAATGCAGAGCGAATGGGGTCAAATCTTGACTTCATACATCAAGAATCATCAATGCCTGCTTATGGAACAAAGCAGCCTTACTGCTTAGTAAATCAGTAATAGATGTCTAAATTTAGATAGTTAATTTTATTCTAATTAAAGAATTACATCTATAAGCTTCTTACAATTGATATATTTGAACGTACGGTGCTATAAGAGAGCTACATAGTGTTTGATTAAAGAAGACATATAGAAGTAACTTATTGATTTTATTGGTAGCCCCTGCAAGAATCGAACTTGCAACTGCCCCTTAGGAGGGGGCCGTTATATCCATTTAACTAAGAGGCCACTAAAGCGATGCGCTTAATGGGTTGAATTATAACGGCATCTGGTTTTTTATATCAAGTCCAAATGAAGTTAATTGCTTGATAAGTAAATATCTTCTTTATCTAAGACGTATAACGGTATTAGTTTTCGGCTACTGGCTGCAATTTGCTTTGTTTTAACGTTTATAACGCGAGTATTAACTATAACTCCGTTATGGCGGTAGATTAAAGTACCTGCGAGTACATGGCTTGCCATTTGATCTTCACTCAGCTTTGCAATATCACGCGAAAAAGCGAAGTCACCACGGCTATTAACGTCAATGGTATCTGTGGTTTTAAAATCGACTACGCTGTATCCAAACTTTTGTAATTGATGAATTAACGTTTCTGAAATTTGATTACCTAACTGATTGCTGTTGTTAAGCGATGCATCTAAATCGACTAAAGTAGTTACAGCTATGTTTATGTTAGGCGTGTCTTCATCATTTTCTGACTCTAGAGTGTCGACTAAATCAAGTGCCATTTGCTCTACGTAATTAGCTAATGTTTTATGATGTTTGCCTGGAATAAATTGCTTTGATGAATCGTACTCATTTTGTATTTGAGCATTGTGCGCTATTTGTTTTTGCTCATACACTGCGTTCACATCAAAATTAGTGCGTGGATTAGTTGTTTCTACATGCTCATGGTTTTGGGTTTGTGCTATTGAGCAACCGCCCAAGCCTAATAATGTAAAAGCAACAAGGGTATTGGTTAGTTTATAATACATTGTAAACTCACTTACTTGCTTGTTTTAGCATTATGCCATCTGTGCGGTAATTGCTATTGAGTGCATCAACCACTGACTGCGGAATAAAGCCTTGTGCAGTACCTACAACCGCTTTACTTTTTAGACCAACAATACGAGCATTTACTAATACCCCACCTTGATGGCTTACAAGTGTGCCCGCTAATACATAGTCAAAGGTTTGATCTTGGTTTAACTCTAAATAATCTCGGCTAAATACAAAGTCACCTTCGGGTGATACACGCATATAATCGGTTGTTTTAAAATCAATAACGGGTACCCCAAAGCTATGTAGCTCGTGCATAAAGCTTTCTGAAATTTGGTTTCCTAGCAAGCTACTTTCGGTGTAGTCATCATCTAAAAATACAAAGCTGGAAACAGCGAGTGGCGTTTTTTCGTTTACATATTGTAAATTTTCGACCATATCTTGCATTATTCCACGCACGTAGTGATTTATATTTTTACGCATTGGCGGTGACGATTTAGTGTAGTTATTTTGTTGAACCAACCCAGATTGAAACAGGTTATTATTAACTGCAGGCGCTGCTACTTCTCGCTGATTACTAACCAATTGTGTATTTTGGTTACTTTGCTCAACAATTGGCTCGGCTTCTGAGTTAGTTACACCTAATATTTGCGAACAACCAAAGCCTAATGGCAAACATAAAGTAATTAATAGATTTCTCATTTTGTGCTCCTGGTTAGTATTCGCTGCGGTATAAGTAACCGTCGCGCTGCTGAATTTTTTCATCACCCCACATTACATTAATAGGGATCTCAGTACTGCCAGCAGATAACACCTGTTTATTATTTATATTTACTAATCGCGCATTGACGATATAAGCATGTTGTTGTCGTGTAACTGTACCTGTAACTATCAAGTCAATATTCTGACGTTTGCGTAACTGCGCTAAATCACGGCTAAGTACGCTATCTGCATTAGTCGATAAATTTAAGTTATTAGCTAATCGATACTCTACCGTGTTATAGCCAAGCTGCGTCATTTGAGTTAGCAGGCTTTCTTGAATTTGTTGACTTAAACCAGAGGCTTGCTCGGTCATAAGCTTAGAGTCGAGCGCATCTGCAAAATAAAAACTGCTTACACCTATTCGTGTATTACTACTTAGCGGCTCTTTAATATGGCTAAGCTGCACAGTTAAATTGTTTATATAGTCGTTTACTGTATAGGGTGCCATTGCCGCTTTAGGCGCATTGGTGCTCACACTCGGCTCAGGTTGAGGTATTAAACTACAAGCGGCTAAGTTAACTAATAATAAGGGTAGTAAAAGGCGCATAGTTGCCATCCTCTTTCAAATATACAGAGAATAAAGCAAGTATTATGCCTAAAAGATAGTTACTGAGGTTGTTGCTCTGTGTAATAACTTACAAAACAATTTATTTTTTGTTCTTTTAATATTGAGCAATCATTTTTTGCGGCGGCTTTTTTTATATAAGCACCTAACTTTAAACGATAAAGGGTGATGTTATTTACAACAATTGGTTCTATATTAACAGGTAGCTCTGCATTTATAATTTTGGGAGCTTTTAATCTTAAAGCAGCAAGCGCACTTTCTAAGCTAGTTTTATTTTTAAATGAAGCAACTTGTATAGCAAACAATGTTTGTTGGCTTTTTAAAATACTCTCTTCGTTAAAAATAGTTTCAATGGCATTTTCATAACGTATGTTTCGGGTGTCTATTTGCTCTAAACTTGAAGTAAGCTCAGATACCTTCGCTTCTAGTTGAAGTAGTTTTTCAATATTTGGTTGCGCGGTTTTCCATTGCTCAGCGGTATTTTGTAGTTGTTCTAAATCTGCTTTATGAATAAGTACTGTAGGTGCTTTAACTTCAGGCTTTTCTTTTTGTTTTACGGTACTACAAGCGCTAAGAGTTATCGTTAAAGCACACAATAATCCAACCTGCTTAAAATCCATTTTTATAGGCATTTATTTTTCCTAAAATAACCAATCTAAATCACTTTTAGGAGAATAAACTTAATATTGTCCTAAACAGCTAATTATAAGGAGGGTATTTTATGGATAAAAAAATTATAAGCAAGTTTGGATTTTAATTATAACTTAACTGGTTTATCGGTGTAATTACTCACAATGCAATCCAGTTTATAAAGCTTAAATACTTCACAATCTGCTTTTGCATTTTTTAGGTTTTGATATGAGCCAAGTTTTAATCGGTAATACGTTTTATTATTAATGTTAGCTGTTTCAACATTAGTCAAAATTTTGTCTCTAAATAAAGGAGCCGCTTGTTTATTTAGGTCGTGCCATGCTTTCACTACGCTTTTTTCAGAGTCGACTGAAGCAACCTGTAATGCAAATACATGTTTAGGTGTGTTTAATTTTACAGTTTGTTTTTTATAGCTATTTGTTGGTTTAATTGCTTGTTGCTTTGGCTTTGTTGTACGTGTTTTGCGTGGCGTACGGGCGTACTTATTACTGTATCCCTGCTCAGATTGTGCCAGCGCTTTAGTATTAATAATATCAATGTGGTTAACGAGATACGTAATCTCTTTTTCTAGCTTTAAAATGCGCTCAATGCCTAATCTTGCTTGTTGCCATTGCATTGCTGCGTCTTTTAATTGCGCAAGCTCTAGTGCAGTTATAGACACATATTCTGGTGCATCACTTTGTTCATGCTGCAATGATTTTTGTTCAGGCGTGAGCGTACACGCACTCCCAAATAAAAGCATTAGTAAACCGAGTAATAACCCATTGCTATTTTTTTTATATTTAAACATGTGTTCGTTATCCTGAAAGTAGTGTGTATACACTTACATTTCAGCTAAACATTCTTGCAAGGAAGCGTTTAACTTTTTAAGTTATGAGCTATAACACTTAGCTCTTCACAAGCTGATCATATTTTAAACATGATACAAGCTGCTCCATCTCTACCCTGAGAACTGCATTTAATACAAATTTAATGCCAGTTAACATAAACATTACAACATAATTCATAATATGTCTGTATAGATGATGAAAAACTATTTTATTTTTATGCCTAAAACATCTCCAGTCATTGTTATAAGTTAAACATTAAAAAAGGCGCCATATAGGCGCCTCAATAATTTAAAAAGTAATTAAATTATATTAATGTTTTAATAAACGTTTTAAGTTCGCCTGCAAATTCGTCGCGACGAAGTGCAAATTCAATTGTCGCTTTTAAGTAACCAATTTTGCTGCCACAGTCGTGACTACGACCTTTAATTGCGTATGCATCTACTTTTTCGTGCTGCATTAACATTGCTATTGCATCTGTAAGCTGAATCTCATCGCCCGCACCTTGTGGGGTTTTAGCCAGTAATGGCCAAATATTTTCACTTAATACATAACGACCAACAACTGCTAAGTTTGATGGTGCTTCGTCTACAGGTGGCTTTTCTACCATATTAAGAATTGGTGAGCTTTCACCTTGGCTTAAAGTAACATCGCCTAAATCAACTACACCAAATTTATCAACATCTTCTACTGGTACTGGCTCTACCATTATTTGGCTATGTTTTGTTTCGTTATAACGGCTGATCATTTCAGCTAGGTTGTCTTTTTTAAGGTTACTTTCTACATCATCAATAATTACGTCAGGTAAAATTACAACAAACGGTTCGTTACCAATAATTGGTGCAGCACAGCTAATTGCATGCCCTAAACCTTTTGCTTCACCTTGGCGTACGTGAATTATAGTTACGTCTTTAGGGCAAATAGCTTGCACCTCGGCAAGTAATTGCCGCTTAACACGCTTTTCTAATGTAGCTTCAAGTTCAAAACTTGTATCAAAATGATTTTCGATTGAGTTTTTACTTGAGTGCGTTACAAGTACGATCTCTTTAATACCGGCAGCAACGGCTTCGTTAACTACGTACTGAATTAAAGGACGGTCAACTATTGGTAACATTTCTTTTGGGATTGCTTTTGTGGCTGGCAACATGCGAGTACCAAGCCCTGCTACTGGAATAACTGCTTTCATTATGCTTTCCTTAATTTATTAATTATTATACCGAAAACGGATATTGGATCGGTTCATGGCTTTCATAGCCTATTACTTCAAAGTCGTCTCGTGTAACCCACGTTTCTATGTCGTCTAGCGATTTAATTTTTGGGTTTATTTTTAATTGTGGAGACGTAAACGGCTCTCGTTTTAATTGTACGTCACGCATTAATTCTAACTGATTTTCGTAAATATGCGCGTTTGCAATTTTATGATACGCCTTACCTGCTTTATGCCCTGTAATTTGAGCAACCAACGCGAGTAATACAAAGCATTGAATTTGATTAAAATTCAGCCCTAATGGCACGTCGCAGCTACGCTGATACGACGTTAAATATAATGTATCACCAAGTAGCGAAAAAGTGTGTGTATGCATACACGGGCGCAAGCAACCTAATTCAAACTCACCTGGATTATAGAAGGTAATTATTTCACCGCGATCATCTATGCCATTTTTTAAGTTATTAATTACTTTAGCAAGCTGATCGAGTGTTGAACCATCTGGCCGTTGCCAACCACGTCCTTGCACACCATACACACGGCCCATATCGTCCTCGCCTTTACGGTGAGGATTATTAAGCCATGCGTTGTTATCGTTTGCGTTAGCATCCCACGTTTTACAGCCAATATTACGAAACTGCTCAGCGCTATCGTAACCACGTAAATACCCTAGTAACTCAGCAATGGCAGCTTTGTAGTAGCTTTTTCGGGTCGTGATCATCGGGAACTGGTTGTTAGCTACATCGTATTCTAAATCGGCATTAATAACGGTTAAACAACGCGTACCGGTACGTTTGTTTTCTACCCATTGCCCTTCGTCAACAATGCGCTGACATAATTTTAAATATTGTTTCATAGGTTACTTCTTATTATGCTTTAGCTGTGGTTATTTGTTTAGGTTGCTTATATGCCCAAATTAATAAGCCTAAACCACCTACAATCATTGGCAACGAAAGTATTTGTCCCATTGATATAAAGTCGGCAAATAAACCTAATTGCGCATCAGGTTGGCGGAAGTACTCAATACAGAACCTAAATACGCCATAACCTAATAAAAACACACCTGCTACACTGCCCGCTGGGCGAGGCTTTTTAATAAACCAATGTAGTATCAAAAACAGCACTAAGCCTTCAAAAAATGCTTCGTATAACTGTGATGGATGACGCGCAAGTGGCCCGCCAGTAGGAAATACCATTGCCCATGGCACATCGGTAACTCGGCCCCATAACTCGCCATTTATAAAGTTGCCAATACGCCCTGCTAATAATCCTACAGGTACGAGTGGTGCAACAAAATCGCCAACTTGAAGAAGTGATTTTTTACGCGTCCACGAAAAAATAGCGACGGCAGCTATAACGCCTAATGTTCCACCATGAAACGACATTCCACCTTGGTCTATTCTAAATAAATAAAGTGGGTTTTCTATAAAGTAACTAAACTGGTAAAACAATACATACCCAATACGTCCACCAAGAATAACTCCCAGCATGCTGTAAAATAGGAAGTCGCTCACCTGCTCTTTAGTCCAACCAGAGTTTGGTTTTGACGCTTGGCGATTAGCAAACCACATCGCAAATGCAAAACCTATTAAATACATTAATCCGTACCATCGTACGCTTAGTGGTCCAACTGAAAAAATAATTGGATCGATTTGAGGAAACTCAAGTGACATAAAAAATAAACCTTTAGCTAAAAATCATTTTAATTGCGATAACAACAAGCAATACCGCGAAAACTTTCTTTATTGTATTTACTGGTAAATAGTGCGTTGCTTTAGCCCCTAAAGGTGCGACAAACCACGATGTAATTACAATCCCAAATAATGCGGGAAGATACACAAACCCAACAAAACCGTCTTTAAAATCTGTAACCTGCCAACCAGCACTGATGTACCCAATAGAGCCAAACAGTGCAATTACAATTCCGCATGCTGCAGCGCAACCAATGGCTTTTTTAATATCAACCGAAAAGTGGTTAAGCATAGGCACAATAAGCGCCCCGCCACCAATACCAATTAATCCCGATAGCCCGCCCATTACAGCAGAAATGCCACCTAAAATAGGACCTGCTGGTAACGGTTTTTCTGACACAGCTTTATTACGAGTAGATAGCACCATTCTTGCTGCAATAAAGACAACACTTACTGCAAATACAGTTCGTAATATTTGTTCAGGTATGAGGCTGGCTGCAAAACCACTAATAAGTGCCCCTAAAGCAACACCCGACATAACCCAAGGCGCAATTGCCCAAGGCACGTTATCATTTTTATGATGAGCCAAGGCTGAAGACGTCGAGGTAAATAATATTGAGGCAAGCGATGTTGCAATAGCAATCACTAATACATGATCTACCGAAGTTACATCGAATAAGAGTAGCAAAGCGCTGAGTACTGGGACAATAATTAAACCGCCGCCAATGCCTAATAATCCAGCTAAAAATCCGACAATACAGCCTAGTAGTGCGCAACTTGCGACCAACAGCCCTAAGTCATACATAGTTATCTCTAATACCTATTGGGAATGCATATATTAAAGGATTATTGGCATAATATATAGCACCTCTAAACATTTAGAAGTGCCGAATTATTTAGGTGTATAAAACAAATCACCGAGTTTATGATCTAGCATAAAGTTACGCGTTAAACGCAGTACTTGTTTAGCGGTAGATTGAGCCAAGCATTCAGTAAGTAATTTATCCATATCACTCACTTTTAAACGCCTTAATACCCATTTTATTTTATTGAGTGACGATAAGTTCATACTTAAGCGCCTATAACCCATTGCTATAAGTAAAATAGCACCTTCAGGATCACCGCCAAGCTCACCACACAAGCTAAACGGTATTTTGTATTGCTCGCACTCACACGCTATTTTATTTAATACTCTAAGTACACCAGGGTGATATGACGTAAAAAGATCTGCCACTCGCGCATTGGCTCTATCAACCGCTAATAAGTATTGAGTTAAATCGTTACTGCCTACCGAGCAAAAATCGACTTTTTTAGACCATTCTGGGATCATAAATACACTAGAAGGTACTTCAATCATAATGCCTATTGCTGGTTTTTCTATGGTTTTCTCTGGGTATTTTTCACTTAGTTCGTAATAAGCTTGCTCGAACAAAGCGAGCGACTCTTCTACTTCTTCGTAGCCGCTGATCATTGGCAGCATTATTTTTAAATTACCTAACCCCATATTTGCTTTAAGCATGGCTTTGAGCTGATCTAAAAATAGTTCTGGATGATCAAGACTTATACGAATACCACGCCATCCTAAAAATGGGTTTTCTTCGGTAATATTAAAGTAATCAAGTACTTTATCACCACCTATGTCTAAGGTACGCATAACCACTGGTTTTGGATGGTAGCTTTTTAATACTTCTCGGTACCAGTTTTCTTGCTCTAATTGTGAAGGAAACTGCCCTTTTTGCATAAACCACGCTTCAGTACGATACAGCCCCACGCCATCACAAATATCAACACTACTTTGCTCTGTATTGAGTTCAAGCCCTGCGTTTAATCGCAAGCTAATACGCTCACCATCGAGAGTAACGGCTTCTGAGTTTTGTTCTTCTAAAAAGCGATTATTAAGTAGGTTATCTTGATGTTGTAATCGAGTGTATTCATCGACCAACATTTGCGAAGGCGATATATATAAACGCCCTGCAAATGCATCTAAAATCATTGTTTTATTATTAAACTGCAACAAAGGTAAATCTTCAATACCCCAAATTGCCGGTATACCCATAGCTCGCGTTAAAATTGACGCATGGCTATTTACAGAACCACTAACACTAACCACTCCCGACAAGCACCCTTTAGGTACTTCAGCAAGCATAGCGGGCGTTACTGTATTAGCAATAAGAATGGTATTAGGCGGGTAATCTTTAACTGCTCGCTCCGTGTTTACAAGGTGGTGTAATACACGCAAGCCAATATCTTTAACATCAACAGCACGTTCTTTTATATATGGGTCTTGCATGGCATTAAATTGTGATATTAAACGCTCTATCACTATTTTTAGAGCGCTTTTAGCACACCAGCCTTCTTGCAATTGCATTTCAACATTATGACCTAAACTTTTAGCATCAAGTAATTGTTGGTATACATCAAATACTGCTAATGCTTCATGCGGTATAGAGTCACTTAGTGTCATTGAAAGGGTATTAAACTCTTTACGAGTGGCGGCAACTGCTTGAGTAAATAAACGTCTTTGCTCTACTACATCACTATCTTTTAAAAGTTCTATTGATTTAAAATCAAGCTTTGGAAGAAGCACAAACGCTTGGCCGATACCAATTCCTGGAGCACTCGATACCCCTTTTAAAACAGACGTTTGATGAGATGATTCATCTTGGCGTAAAACTTCTTTAATCTCAGCATGTGCTAACTGTGAAGCTAGTTGAGCTGAAAGAGTTATTAAAAACGATTCTTCATCTTGGCTAAATACACGCGCCATTTTTTGTTGAACAACAATAACGCCGAGTACTTTTTTTTGATGTACCACGGGCACAGATAAAAAAGCATTGTAGCCTTCTTCATTTACTTCGGGGGAGAGCTTAAAGCGCGGGTGAGATTTAGCAAATGCAATATTAATCGGTTCTTCGCGTTGCGCTACTAAACCAACTAAACCTTCGGTAAAACCTATTCTAAACTTACCTACCGCATCGGGGTTTAGCCCTTCGGTTGCCATAAGTACAAAATTATCTTGGCTATAATCAGCAAAATAAATAGAGCAGCACTGGGTTTTCATGGCATCTTTTACCATTTGCACAAAGCACACTAAAGCATTGTCTAAACTCGCTTGTTGCGATACAGACTCAGCAATAGATCTCAGTGTAGCCAGCATGTCCTGCTCCTTTATTTTGTACTTAGTTTTCTACCTTTTAGTTCGCCAATGATCTTTATGTTGTTCTCTCTTGTTAAAAGGCATGGCGAAAGGTGCAAACTCTTTCATTACACGTCGATAAACATCCCGTTTAAACGATACTACCTGTCTTACAGGATACCAATAACTAACCCAACGCCAATCATCAAATTCTGGATGATGAGTTTTAAGTAAGTTTACATCTTCGTCTTCACAACGTAATTTTAGTAAAAACCATTTTTGTTTTTGCCCAATACACACCGGACTAGAGTCGCGGCGGATTAATCGTTTGGGTAATTTATAGCGTAACCAATGTTTTGAACTTGCGACTATTTCTACATCTTCTGGTCGCAGCCCTACTTCTTCGTGTAATTCACGGTACATAGTTTGTTCCGGCGTTTCACCATCATCAACACCACCTTGGGGAAATTGCCAAGAATGTTGACCATAACGTCTAGCCCAAAATACCTGCCCTTGATTATTGCAAATTACAATTCCGACATTGGCACGAAAACCTTCGGCATCAATCACCTTAGTGCCTCATTTGTAAGTCGATTTTTTATGATTGTTCCACATTACCCGCAATACGGCAAACACTATTATACCCAAGCCACGTTGCGCTTTAAAATTAGGCTTTTCACAAGGGCTTAATATCAAGGTGTTACTTTACAACAATTGCATTCATTTTCGAAATAGTAACAATGCTAATTGAATTTGTGCATTAAGATAACTTTAACACGTAGTTTTACTATGCTTACTCACAGCTTGTGCATAACTTTTGTAAAACACGCTCATTTTGCAAACAAATCCACAATATAAGATCTAAAAACCCATGTTCTCCACAGAATCTGTGGATAAACTTGTTTATACATATGTATTTATCAATACAACTCTAAATTAGCTTAATCAATTATGAACGCAAATTTAAAAAATAATAATGTAGTTCAGTCACTTAACTTAATTTTCTCATTTTTTGGTGTGCATAAAATTACAGCACACACACCCTGCACAAAAAACAAACAACCCTAAAGATATCCACGGCTTAGGCTATTTGCTATCATGCTCATGATATTTATACAACTTAAATTAGTGATATGAGACCGATAAAACCACATTCAATTAATGACTTAATACAGCGCGTTAATAACATTGCAGGGCTTACACTTGGTCAATTAGCCAATGAGTATAATTTTAAAACACCTGACGATTTACTACGAGAAAAAGGCTGGACGGGACAATTAATTGAATATGTTTTAGGAGCTACAGCGGGCTCAAAGCCCCTTCCCGATTTTGAAGACTTAGGAATTGAACTTAAAACACTGCCTATTTCTTATAAAGGTAAACCGCTAGAAACAACATTTGTATCGGTTACACCTCTCATGAATGTAACCGGCATGATTTGGCATAACAGCAGTGTGCGTAAAAAACTAAACCATGTTTTATGGTTACCTATTTTAAGTGAACGCGATATAGCTCCATTTGATAGGACGATAGGCAGCGGTTTTTTATGGCAACCTACTCCTGCGCAAGATGCACTGCTACAGCGTGACTGGGAGGAGCAAATGGAGTTAATTGCACTTGGTCGAATTGATGAAATATCAGGGCATTTAGGCGATGTAATGCAAATTCGCCCTAAAGCGGCCCATAGCAAAATAGTAACCGATGCTATTGGTCCTAATGGACAAATAATAAAAACCTTACCACGTGGTTTTTATTTAAAAACGAGTTTTACTGGTGATATTTTAAAACAGCAGTTTCAGCTTTAAGTGCGCAAAAAAACGAAAGCTTCAATAAATAATTATACTTTTGTGTCCCCTTTGTTTGCACTGCGTGCGCGCGTCAGCAAGTTTAACGCCTACAACTTATTCTCACCTCTTTGAATAAAAGTATCAGGCATAAAAAATCCCCGCTTGTGCGAGGATTTTATAATCTAAATTAAAAATCAGATTCTATATGAAATAGAATTACTGACCTTTAACTTCTTTAAGACCATTGTACGGTGCTTTATCACCTAATTGCTCTTCAATACGAAGCAATTGGTTATACTTAGCAACACGATCAGAACGGCTCAATGAACCCGTTTTAATTTGACCTGCAGCAGTACCAACCGCTAAATCAGCAATTGTTGAGTCTTCAGTTTCACCTGAACGATGAGAAATAACAACAGTAAAACCAGCGTCTTTAGCCATTTTAATTGCAGCTAAAGTTTCAGTTAAAGAACCGATTTGGTTAAACTTAATTAAGATTGAGTTAGCAATACCGTTGTCGATACCACGTTTTAAAATCTTAGTGTTTGTTACGAATAAATCATCACCTACTAATTGGATTTTATCACCCATTAGTTTTGTTTGGTGTGCAAAGCCATCCCAATCAGACTCATCAAGACCATCTTCGATAGAAACAATTGGGTAGCGAGTAGTAAGATCTTGTAAGAAGAAGTTGAACTCTTCAGAAGTGAATTTTTTACCTTCACCTTTAAGGTCGTAAATGTTTGCTTCTTTGTCGTAAAACTCAGATGCAGCACAATCCATCGCTAAAGTGATGTCTTTACCTAACTCGTAACCCGCGTTTGCAACAGCAACTTTAATTGCAGCAAGTGCCGCTTCGTTAGAAGCAAGGTTAGGCGCAAAACCACCTTCATCACCAACAGCCGTTGAATGACCGTCAGCTTTAAGTACTTTAGCAAGGCTATGGAATACTTCAGCACCCATACGTAGGCCTTCGCGGAAGTTTTTAGCACCAACTGGCTGGATCATAAATTCTTGGATGTCTACAGAGTTATCTGCATGCTCGCCACCATTGATGATATTCATCATTGGAAGAGGCATTGAATAAACACCCGGTGTACCGTTTAAGTCAGCAATATGTTCGTAAAGCTCAACTTTTTTAGATTGAGCTGCTGCTTTTGCAGTCGCTAGTGATACAGCTAAGATTGCATTGGCACCTAGTTTTTCTTTATTTTCAGTACCATCTAAATCTAGCATTACTTTATCAACAGCGCTTTGTTCTAATGCGTTTTGACCAGCTAGAGCGTCTGCGATTTCGTTATTGATAAAACCAACAGCTTTTAATACGCCTTTGCCTAAATAACGTGTTTTGTCACCATCACGTAACTCTAATGCTTCGCGAGTACCTGTAGATGCACCTGAAGGTGCTGCAGCACGACCCCATGAACCATCAGCTAAATGTACATCAGCTTCAACAGTTGGGTTACCACGCGAGTCCATAATTTCGCGACCGATTACTTTTACGATTTTTGACATCTTGTTTCCTCTATATTCCCAAAATGGTGAGTTCGACTAACTTTACTACGTTTTATATAACTTAGTCAGCCCTTAAAACAAAAAAGCCGTGCAATATGCACGGCTTTTTTAAATTATGATGACGCTTTCTGGTGGATATGAGCGGCTGCTACAAACCCTTCGAATAGCGGATGACCATCACGTGGTGTTGACGTAAATTCCGGATGGAATTGAGCGGCAATAAACCAAGGGTGATCTTTATTTTCAATAATTTCTACCAGTTTTTTATCTTCTGATAAACCAGTGAAGCTCAAACCTGCTTTTTCAAGTTGCTCTACAAAGTTATTGTTAACTTCGTAACGATGACGATGACGTTCTACAATTTCATCACTACCGTACATTTCATGCACTTTAGAACCTGGTGTTAAATGACATTTTTGTGCGCCTAAACGCATTGTGCCACCTAAATCAGATTTTTCGCTGCGTGTTTCAACATTACCTTCAGCATCAAGCCATTCAGTAATTAAACCAACAACGGGAGCCGCAGATTTTGCATTAAACTCTGTTGAGTTAGCATCAGTAAGACCGGCAACATTTCGTGCATATTCAATAAGCGCTACTTGCATACCTAAACAAATACCTAAATAAGGCACCTTGTTTTCACGCGCATATTTAGCCGCTAATATCTTACCTTCAACACCACGACCACCAAAGCCGCCAGGTACTAAAATAGCGTCTAAATTAGATAACAGCTCAACACCTTTGCTTTCAAGATCTTGTGAATCTACGTATTGAATATTTATTGTTAAACGATTTTTAAGACCCGCATGCTTTAAGGCTTCGTTAACCGATTTGTACGCATCTGGTAATTCAGTGTATTTACCAACCATACCAATAGTCACTTCACCCGTTGGGTTAGACTCTTGATAAAGTACTTGTTCCCACTCAGCTAAATCAGCTTCAGGTAGATCTAAGTGAAAACGACGACATACGAAGTTATCTAATTCTTGCGTTTTTAATAGCGCTGGAATTTTATAAATACTGTCTACGTCAGGTAATGAAATAACCGCTTTTTCTTCTACGTTTGTAAATAATGAGATTTTTGCACGCTCATTATTTGGTAGTTTACGGTCTGAACGACAAATAAGAATATCTGGTTGAATACCTACTGAGCGTAACTCTTTAACAGAGTGCTGAGTTGGTTTCGTTTTAACTTCACCTGCAGGACCTAAAAATGGCACTAGCGTTAAGTGAATAAATAGCGCGCGTTCGCGGCCAATTTCAGTTCCCATCTGACGGATTGCTTCAATAAACGGTTGTGATTCTATATCACCTACTGTGCCGCCAATTTCTACAATAGCAATATCATAACCTTCAGCACCATCGTATACACGTTGCTTAATATCGTTAGTGATATGTGGAATAACCTGAATAGTTGCGCCTAGGTATTCACCACGGCGCTCACGACGTAATACGTCTTCGTATACACGGCCTTGTGTGAAGTTATTACGACTAGTCATTTTGGTACGAATAAAACGCTCGTAGTGACCTAAATCAAGGTCAGTTTCTGCGCCGTCTTCTGTAACGTATACTTCACCGTGTTGAATTGGGCTCATTGTGCCTGGGTCAACGTTGATGTAAGGATCCAGCTTTAAAATGGTAACATTTAAACCACGGGCTTCTAAAATAGCGGCCAGTGAAGCTGCGGCAATACCTTTACCCAACGAAGAAACAACTCCGCCAGTAACGAAGATAAATTTTGTACTCATGCGAACCCTAGAATATCAGGAATTAAAAGGAATATAACACCCAAAGAAGAGCCTTAGGGTATATCATCAAGACGGGGCGAAATTGTACCAAAACACGGCTAATCAATCCAGCTAAAATTAGTAAATACACGCACAAAAAACACACACTATTTAAGTACTTGTTTATCTATAATGATTGACTTTACAGCAGTAAGTTTGGTTTTTTTATAAAAATAGAATTTGTACAATAAGCTACTCTCTATAAATGGGCGATTACAGTATATAAATTGACTAAGGCGTGTTGATCTTTGGTGGTTTAATTTTCAACAGCTTATTTGGTATTTAAGCAAGGCAGAACCTGTGATGTGTGGTTTTCCCTATAAATAGGCGATAACAACAGCATAAAGGCAGGCATGCACTGCCCTTTTAGTTCTTTTTAGGGCCGACTAACTCTTTGTTGCCTAAATGTATATAGATAAGGGCCGTAAGCAGAACGCGGGAGCTTTACTCGATTTTCACTTATTCTCACATGGGTATAAGTTACAAGAGTAACGCAGGAGCAGTTACCGAGCCCACTAGGTTATAAAACTCACGCCGCGATTTAATCGCCTCTAGATTGAACAAGTTTCAATCCACAAAGTTCAACACGCCCTAAATTAGCCTGCTTTTTTTATCGCATCCCATGCGCTGTCCATTTCCTCAAAAGTCGCTGTATCAAGGCTTTTACCTTGTGCATTTAAGTAAGCTTGAACTTTTTCAAATCGGGCTGAAAACTTATTATTAGCGTTGCGCATTAATTGTTCAGGATCGCGTTTTACGTGGCGTGCAACATTAACTGTAGCAAAAAGTAGGTCGCCTATTTCCTCTGCCGTGTGATCTGAAAATGGGTCATGCTCGAGCGCTTCTTTTACTTCAAGCACTTCCTCACTCACTTTATCAAGTGCTCCATGATAGGTAGGCCAGTCAAAACCAAGTGAGGCAACACGTTGCTGAATTTTTTTAGCTTTGCTCAAGCTTGGCATATTTATAGGTATATCTTGCCAAAGCGAGGCTGTACTTTTATCTACTTTTTCGCTGCGTTCCTGTGCTTTAATTGATTGCCACTGGTACGATAACTGCTCATCTGTTAGCTCTTTTTTATCGCCAAAAACATGAGGATGACGGCGCGTAAGTTTATCGTTAAGCTGCTCTACTACACCATTAAAATCAAATAAGTTTTGCTCTTGAGCTAGTTGCGCATAAAAAATTATTTGAAATAATAAATCACCTAGTTCGTTTTTAAGTTCACCCAAGTTGCCTGATTCAATACAATCGGCAACTTCGTAAGCTTCCTCTAATGTATGTGGCACTATAGATTTAAAATCTTGCTTGAGATCCCATGGGCAGCCGTCTTTAGGATCTCGTAGTGTTTTCATTATATTAAGTAGCTTTGTAAGCGCTGTATTATTCATATTTAATGTCCACGCTTGGCATCGTGCACGCCTTCAATTTGGTGTAACTTTGAAAGCACACGATTGGTACCAGACAAATCATGCACTTCTATTTGCATGGTAAATACTGCTAACTGATTATCTCCTACCGTGTTTACATTCATATTAAGTACGTTCACTTTTTCGTTAGCTAACACTGAACTTATGTCGCGTATTAAACCCGACCTGTCGCTCGCTTCAATTTTAATACTTAGTGCATAGGAGCCATTAATATCATCAGACCAACTTACCGAAATTACGCGCTCTGGGTGCTGAGTTTTTAAATTGTTAAACGAGTCACAATCTTCTCGGTGAACACCAATACCACGCCCTTGAGTTATATAACCAATAATTTCATCACCCGGCACTGGGCGGCAACATTTAGCTACATGGCTCATTAAGCTACCAACGCCATCAACCACTATGCCATTTTTATCACCCGTTACTTTGCTAGGTGCTTTAATACGAATAACCGGCTCATCTTCTGTCCGATCACTTACAAAGTTAAGCATTTGATTTAAACGTACATCGCCTGCACCAATCGCAACCATTAAGTCATCAAGTTCTTTAAAATTAAAACGCTTAATGGCGGGCTCTAAATCTTTGTAAGTTAAATTGAGCTTTTGAAGTTCACTGTCGAGAATATCTTTACCCGCACTTAAGTTTTTGTCGCGGTCGAGCTGTTTAAACCAGTGATGAATTTTAGCTCTAGCACGAGATGACTTAATGTACCCTAATGACGGGTTTAACCAATCACGACTTGGATTTGGTTGTTTTTGGGTCAGTATTTCTACCTGATCGCCTGTTGTAAGTTGATGCGTAAACGGTACTATTTTACCAAATATTTTTGCGCCAATACACCGGTGCCCAACGTTTGAGTGAATATAGTAAGCAAAATCGAGTGGTGTTGCGCCAAGTGGTAAATCAATAATGTCGCCGCTTGGAGTAAATATGTATACGCGGTCTTCGACCACTTGGTTTTTAAGCTCTTCAGCTAAATCGCCGCCATCGACTACTTCTTCTTGCCATTGTAATAATTTACGTAGCCAGCTGATTTTTTGCTCATAACCTGAGCCGCGCCCTGGCAGTGCACCTTCTTTATATATCCAATGCGCAGCAACACCAAGCTCTGCATCTTGATGCATATCGCTGGTACGAATTTGAATCTCTACCGTTTTACCTTCAGGTCCAAATACTACGGTATGAATAGACTGATAGCCGTTTTGTTTTGGCGTCGCTACATAATCGTCAAATTCTTTATTAAGGTGGCGCCAATTTGTGTGTACGATTCCCAGCGCGCCATAACAATCTTGTAAGCGCTCAACTACAACTCGCATTGCACGAATATCGAAAAGCTGATCGAATTCGTAATTTTTTTGCGCCATTTTTTTGTAAATACTGTAAATATGCTTAGGACGCCCATACACTTGCGCCTCAATACCTGCCTCTTTCAAACGGCTTTTAACCTGTTCAACCATATCTTCCATATAGGCTTCTCGGGCTAAGCGCTTATCGTCAAGTTGCTTGGCTATACTTTTATATATATCAGGGTGAAGGTATCTAAACGATAAGTCTTCAAGCTCCCACTTTAATTGCCCTATACCTAATCGGTTGGCTAGTGGTGCAAAAATGTCGGCTGTTTCTTTTGCTGCAATTACACGTTCTTCTTCGTTGGCATCTTTTACATTGCGTAAGTGGCAAACCTGCTCAGCTAATTTAATAACCACGGCGCGCACATCTTCCACCATAGTTAATAGCATTTTTCGAATATTATCGACCTGTACATTGCCTTTACCCTGATGCGATAAAGTACTAATTGTAGCCATTTGTGCTACACCCGTTAGAAGCATTGCTACGTTATTACCTAGCTGCTCTTCAACGGTTTCAAGCGACACTAAGTCACTTAAAAAATAAGGTGTTAAATACGCAGTAGCTAGCGATTCAGCATCAAGGTTTAATTCAACTAAAATCTCGACCATTTCAATGGCCATATTTTGTCGACTTTCGTTATCGCAATTAACACATAGTGCTTGCGCTTGATTTAATAACTCAGACCTTTCGGTAGAAAGGTCGAGTGATTTAAGACGAGAGGCAAAATCACCTGTTTCATCTTGTTGATGCGATTGACGTGTAGCTACCATAATGCGCTCTACCTCCGTTGAAATAACGCCATTGTTTCGATATGTCCTGTATGAGGAAACATATTCATTAGCCCTATTTTATTAAGCTCAAAGCCTGCTTGCGAAACAATAGCGCTGTCACGGGCTAAGGTAACAGGGTCGCAAGAAACATATAAAATTGTTTTAAACTGCTTTAAAGGTAATTGCTCTAATACAGCCATTGCACCGGTGCGAGATGGATCAAGTACGAGTACATTTAAATTATCAGTAAACCATTGTGCTTTTTCAATTTTTTGCGTTAAATCAAAACAATGAAATTGCGTATTATCAATAGAGTTAGTTTGCGCATTTTGAGTAGCCATTGCAACCGCAGAAACAACTCCTTCAACACCAATTACCGTTTTCGCTTGTTTTGCCAGCACTAGTGAAAAATTACCAATACCACAAAATAAATCTAATATATTTTCATCACCATTTAAATTAAGCCAATTTGCGGCTTGCTTGAGCATAGCCTCATTAACCTGCGCATTTACCTGAATAAAGTTACCTAAACCAAATTCAAACTTAAGGTCAAACTCATCCAGGTAATAAAATGGCATTGCTGTATGTGAGTGATCAATTACATCAGTTTCACTTTGCCACACAATATTATATTTATAATTTGCAGTTGTTTGCTCAACTAACCCTTTAATTTCATCAGGTATTGCTTTTGTATGGCGAATAACAACAAAATTTTGCTCATCACTTTGACACAATTGTAGATGGCTTATACTGTGCAACGCTTTATGCTGATTAATTATTTTATCAAATAGTGTAAATACATCTACAAACGCTTCACTTAATATGGCGCACTTATTAATACTTACAATATTTTTTGAACCACTTGCTCTGTAACCTACCCTCATTTTTTTAGCTGCTTTATCAAACATCACCGCTATACGAGCGCTGCGTCTGTAATGCGTAGGCTTGCTTAATAATGGCTCTTGCCAATTTAAATTATTTTGTTTAGCAAACTTTTCAAACAACTGATTTACTGCCGCTTGTTTTTCAACAACTTGTTGGCGTGCATCTAAGTGTTGTAATTGACAACCGCCACAGTGATTATAATGCTCACAAAAAGGAGTTACGCGTGACTCACTTGCTTTAATAACCTTTTGAGTAACCGCACTACTATAGCGCGCTTTATCATCAACAATAGTTGCTTTAACTTGTTCGTTAGGTAAAGCACCACTAACAAAACACACTTTATTATTATGTTTAGCTATACCACGACCTTGATGATCCATTGCTGTTATATCGAGCACTACGGATTGCTTTTGTAGTGGCTTTTTTTTGGCTTTAAAAATTTGTGCCATTAGGTGTTACCTTAAATGCTTATTGGTTAAAACAATTAATCTGCTGCTATCGTAGATGCTTTGAGAATAGGTGTTGAACCGTATATACTCAAAGCATACTAATAATGATAAAAATGCTTCCATTATGACCAAATTAGGCTTACGCGATTCTGTTTTAACACTGACCCTGATCCCGACGGTGATCATTGGATTACTACTTGGTGGTTATTTTACAATAAATCGTTACATTGAGCTTGATGAAATTTTATATCAGCAAGGCGCAACTATTTCAGAGCCTCTTGCAATTGCGCTCGAGCAGCCCTTAATAGAAAAAAACATACAATTACTTAGCCGTTTAATTAGCTACACGCATAACAAACACTCTCCAGCTATAAAGTCGATTGCAATTTTTGATAATGACAACAAGCTACTAATGACCAGCAATTATCATCGCTCTTTTGATAAACTAATTAATCAAAAATCGCTGCAAAACTTAAATACGACTCAAATACAAGTCTCAGACGAGTTGATTACCTTTTTCAGTCCAATCATTAATCACTCTACTCATGATTCAAAATGGGACCCATCTGCATTTCAATCTCCTTTGGGCACCGTTATCTTACAGTTAAATAAAGATCAAGCTGTAATAGGTCAACAGCGTGCTCTGCTAATTAGCGGAATTGTAATTATTATCTCGTTAGTTTTTGCTGCTATTTTAGCATTAAGATTAAGCCGCATGTTTATGACGCCGTTAAATAAGTTAGTGCTCGCAACCGACAAACTCGTAGAAGGTAAAAGAAGTACGGGCTTAAACGACAGTATGATTGGTGAGTTTGAACTACTTCGTGAAGGCTTAAATACAATTGCTCAAACTATGGTGATGCAAAAAGATGAAATGCAAAAAAACATCGATCAAGCAACCAGCGACTACCGCGAAACACTAGAGCAATACGAAACTCAAAATATTGAACTCACTATGGCTAAAAAAGAGGCGCAAGATGCTAACCGCGTTAAGTCAGACTTTTTAGCAAAAATGAGTCACGAATTACGTACACCTTTAAATGGTGTAATGGGCTTTACTCGTCAGCTTTATAAAACGCCTCTTAATAAACATCAAAAAGATTATCTTGATACTATTATGCTCTCAGCAAATAGCTTAATGACTATTATTAGTGATATTTTAGACTTCTCTAAACTTGAAGCTGGTGCAATGGAACTTGAATCAATTCAGTTCCAATTACGCGATGCAATTAACGAAGTAATGACTTTACTTGCACCTAGTGCGCACGATAAACAACTTGAACTGTCTATTTATATCAATCCACAAGTACCTGATAATTTAACAGGCGATCCAACTCGCTTTAAACAAGTACTTATAAATTTATTAAGTAATGCAATTAAATTCACTGAAAAAGGCTCAATAAAGGTCGATATAAGCTATCGATTACTTGACGAGGAACGTGCATCTGTACTGGTAGCTGTTACCGATACAGGCGTAGGTATTCCTATGGATAAGCAAGACTCTTTATTTACCCCTTTTGGTCAGGCTGACTCAAGTATTACACGTAAATTTGGTGGAACTGGCTTGGGGTTAATTATTACTAAGCACATTGTTGAAGCAATGAGCGGGCGCATAACATTAAACTCAGCGCCAGGTAACGGAACCTGCTTTACCTTTAATAGTATATTTAGATTACCCAATCATGTATTTACAGACGATCTACCAAGCAAATCACTTGTTGGTAAACGTATTTTATATTTAGAGCCACATGAGCATACTCATCATGCTGTTTTGTCATTATTAACGCAGTGGCAAACTAATGTTACAGCTTGCTTTAACGAAACCAGCTTTTTAGATGCTATAAAAAATAAAGACTTTAAATACGATATTTGTCTAATTGGTCATATGGCTTCTGTTGATGATATGCAACGCCTAAAAAGCTATGTAAAAGCGGTACGCGAATCTACTGATTACTTATACTTAATGCTTAATACAGTATCGCATAATATGCGTGAAGCCTTTATTGGCAGCGGTGCAGATGCATGTTTAAGTAAACCGCTTAATCATCGTAAGCTGTGTGAGGTGCTTGCAGCTCCTTATCGACTAGACCATCCGGTACATAATATTGAACAAAATGAGCAACAATTACTTCCTCTTAAAGTGCTTATTGCTGATGATAACGATGCAAATTTAAAGCTAATTAATACATTACTTGCCGAACAAATTGAAGTGATCGACACAGCTTATAATGGTTCACAAGCTTACAGTTTAAGTAAAAGCCATAAATACGATATCATTTTTATGGATATACAAATGCCAATTATGGATGGCATTACTGCATGTAAGCTTATACAAGAGTCATCTCTAAACGAAGATACTCCTATTATTGCTGTAACAGCGCATGCACTGCATAGCGAAAAAGAACAACTTCTTAAAGATGGTTTCAAAGGCTACTTAACTAAGCCAATTGATGAGGATATGCTAAGACAAATTATTAGTGACCATAGCCCACAAACACCTATTAATCGCGACAAAACAAAAAATGATATACCGCAAAGCCCTGCCCCATTTGAAAGCAACCGAATCGATTGGGCACTTGCTTTACAACGAGCTGGTGGTAAAAGTGAACTCGCATCAGAAATGCTTAATATGCTGCTATTGAGTGTGCCAGAAACGCTCAACCTACTGGTTAAAGCAATTGAGGAAAAAGACTGCCAACAAGTACTGACTATCGTTCATAAATTTCACGGAGCATGTTGTTATACAGGTGTACCAAAGCTTAAATTATTAGCCGAGACTATCGAAACTTCACTTAAAAACAAATGCGTACTTGAAAATATTGAGCCTGAACTTTTTGAGTTACAAGATGAACTTGAAAACTTGCTTATAGATGCAAAGTTAAACGATAAAAACAAAAAAGACGCGCTATAAGCGCGTCTTTTCAAAACTAAAAATAATTAAGAACGCGCTTCGATCATTAATCGTTTCATATCACGAACGGCTTTATCTAATCCATCAATTGCCGCTCGGGCAATAATTGCGTGACCAATATTAAGCTCATAAATTTCTGGCATTGCAGCTATAGGTTTAACGTTATGATAATGAAGCCCATGTCCGGCATTTACAATTAAGCCCAAGCTTGCTGCATATTTAACGCCTTTTCGAATATGCTCTAGCTCTTTGCTTAAATCAATATCGTTTGTTGCATCAGCGTAAGCACCAGTGTGAATTTCAACATAAGGCGCACCACATTCTTTTGCTGCATCTAATTGTGCTTTGTCTGCATCAATAAATAACGATACTTTAATACCAGCTTCGCTGAGTGTTTTAGTCGCTGCTTTTATTTTTTCAATATTTCCAGCAACATCTAAACCACCTTCTGTAGTTAACTCTTCGCGTTTTTCAGGTACTAAGCATACGTATTCTGGTTTAACTTCGAGTGCAATCGCTATCATTTCATCGGTAACGGCAGTTTCAAGGTTCATACGGGTTTGAATAGTTTTGGCCATTACATAAACGTCACGATCTTGAATGTGGCGACGATCTTCACGTAGGTGAATCGTAATACCGTCTGCACCGGCATGCTCTGCTACGCTCGCTGCATGTGCTGGATCAGGATAGCTTGTACCACGTGCTTGGCGAAGCGTTGCAATGTGATCAACGTTTACACCCAAAAGAATATCTTTCATTATTTTACCTGTAAAATTACGTTTATTGAGAGGCCGTAAATAACTCACGGCTTTTTAATGGCTTATTACCTAGTAATGGTTTTAATAGATATCGGCTTAATTGCTTAGCCATATATAACACATCACTTTGGCTAAAGTCATGGTTTGCAATAGCATTAAGCTGCAAGCCACTAAAACCTGAACGAGTGTCATCTTGTATTAAAAATCCAACTTCGGGGAAATAACTATACGTTTGCGTCTCATCTATAGGCTCACCGCTGGCATCAAAATTAAAATCAACACCATAACCAAGTAGCTCCAATAATTGAAATTCGTACGAGCGAAGAACAGCTTGTAAATTAGCGCCACTATTTAAGTTCTCTAAATGAGTTTTATATAAGTGAAATACTTGTTCAATAGGCTCATTAATTGGCACTATTCGGTTAGTCAGCTCATTTAAATAAAAACCACAGTAAAGCTCATCCCCTTTTAAAAAAAGAGATCTGCCATGTAATTCAAACTTATTAATATATTTTAAGTCGTACTTGCCATTGTAATGAACAAGCAGCGATTGGAAAGGTTGTAACTGTGCTTTATGTTTAGTGGCCTGGCGACCACTAATACGTGCGAGCATTCTAAGCTGACCAACGCCCTCTACAAGCATATCAAGCATCACTTGAGAGTCACTATAGGGACGTCGATGCAATAAATAAGCAGTGTAGAAGTCGCTATCCATAAACTATATCGCTTATGAGTTTAGTCTTCACCATAACCTAGGCTACGCAGTGCACGCTCATCATCAGCCCAACCCGATTTAACTTTCACCCAAAGCTCTAAAAACACTTTATTATCAAGCATTTCTTCAATATCTTTACGTGCTTCACGACCAATGGTTTTTAGCTTTTCGCCTTTATTACCAATAACCATGCGTTTTTGTGTTTCGCGCTCAACCAAAATTAATCCATTGATGTGCCAAACACCGTTTTCTTGCCACTTAAACTGCTCAATTTCAACAGTTACAGAGTACGGAAGTTCTTCACCCATAAAGCGCATTAGCTTTTCACGGATGGTTTCAGCAGCCATAAAGCGCATTGAACGGTCAGTTACGTAATCATCTGGAAAGTAAAATTCACAAGGCTGTAAGCGCTTAGTTACTTCAGCTTTAATTAAATCAACGTTTTTACCTTGCTTAGCTGATACTGGCATAATGCCGATAAAATCAAACTTATCACCTAACCACTTCATATGAGGTAGTACAAGATCACGGTCTTTCACTTGGTCTATTTTGTTAATAACCAACAGCACAGGTTTACCACTTTGCGATACTTTATTGAGTACCATGTCGTCATCGGCATTCCAATGAGTGCCTTCAACTACAAATACAATAAGTTCTACATCGCCAATTGAACTAGATGCTGCACGATTCATTAAACGGTTAATTGCTCGTTTTTCTTCAACGTGTAGCCCTGGTGTATCAATATAAACCGCTTGGTGTTTACCTTCGGTATGAATACCCATAATACGATGGCGTGTTGTTTGTGGTTTACGTGAGGTAATACTTACTTTTTGCTCAATAATTTCATTGAGTAAAGTTGATTTACCAACGTTTGGACGTCCTACAATTGCGACCATGCCACAAAACGTATCTACATCGCCTTCGCGATGTTGTATTAAGGTATCAAGATTCATTTTTAATTATCTTCAATGCTTTTTCAGCAGCTTTTTGTTCGGCTTTTCGGCGCGAGCTACCAACAGAAATTATGCTATCCATTCCATCAACAATACATTCAACCGTGAATGTTTGATTGTGTGCTTGGCCTTGTGTATCAACAACGGTGTAGCCAGGTAAAGGCAACTTACGGCCTTGTAGATGCTCTTGCAGCAGGGTCTTCGGATCTTTTTGATTAAGCCCTGGTGAAATAGCATCCAAGCGTGATTCGTACCACGCTAATATTAGATCGCCGCAGCTATCAATACCTGAATCTAAAAATGCAGCACCAATAATAGCCTCAACTGCATCGGCAAGCGTTGACTCGCGACGAAAACCGCCACTTTTAAGCTCGCCAGGACCTAAGCGTAAATAATCACCCAGACCAAATTCAAGTCCAAACTCAGCAAGAGTTTGACCACGTACAAGTGTAGAGCGCATGCGGCTTAAATCGCCTTCACGCGCTTTAGGAAATTTAGCATAAAGTGCATTCGCAATTACAAAGCTCAAAATAGAGTCACCTAAAAATTCTAGTCGCTCATTGTGTTGACCTTTGTGGCTGCGGTGCGTCATTGCTTGTTCAAGTAAACCTTGATCAGCAAACTCATAGCCAATTTTTTTATATAGTTCGGTTACATTTTTTTTCATTGTTACTGAATATTACCTAGGCGCTCAAAACGAACACCAGTTGGAACCCATCCTGGTAAAAAATCATCAGGGCCATTCTCAAATTCAAAACTCATCCATATAAAGACAGCTTTACCCACCAAGTTTTCTTTTGGTACAAAACCCCAAAAGCGACCATCTTCACTATTGTCACGATTATCGCCCATCATGAAATAATGATCCGCAGGTACAACCCATTCATCAGAAGGTGTGCCTGGTTGTTTATAGTATCGCCCTTTTCTTTCAGCTCGTTCAGGATAAATTAAAATATCATGACCATCGTCAGTTAAAGACTCAGTTAAACGCACAGAGGTCTTTCCATTTAAATTGAATTCGCCGTTTTTGATGATTTCCATATCAATTTTATTGTACTCATTACACACCAAGTTACCTTGTTGTGTTTCACCCTCTTTACAATTTGGCTGAATAAACAAACGTTTATCACGATAAACAATCTTATCGCCAGGTAGCCCAATCGTTCTTTTTATATAGTCGATATTTTCATTTAACGGAAATTTAAAAACAACAACATCACCGCGTGATGGTTTATCTACATCTACCAACTGCGTTCGCCAAACAGGATCTTTTATTCCATAAGCGTATTTTTGTACTAAAATAAAATCACCTACTAACAGTGTAGGCATCATTGAACCCGATGGAATTTGAAACGGTTCAAAAATAAACGATCTAAAAATAGTAATTGCTGCAATCATAGGAAAAATTGACTTTGCAGTTTCAGTTACTACTGGTTCTGGCGCTATTAACGCCACTGTCTCTTCATCTAACGGAGCACCTGCAGACTTTTGCGCCATATCTAGAAGCGCTTGCCTTTTAGGTGCATATATTAAGTGATCTATTAACCATATTAAACCTGAGCCTAAAGTTAATAACACCAAAAAAACTGAAAAATAACCAGCCATTTATAATCCTTTGTTTTATTTACCAACTTTTAAAATAGCTAAAAACGCTTCTTGAGGTACTTCAACATTACCTACTTGTTTCATACGTTTTTTACCATCTTTTTGCTTTTTAAGTAGCTTTTTCTTACGGCTCACATCACCACCGTAACACTTAGCAATTACGTTTTTACGTAATTGTTTTACCGTGGTACGTGCAATAACATGTTGCCCAATAGCTGCTTGAATCGCAATATCAAACATTTGACGAGGAATAAGCTCTTTTAATGCATCAGCTAACTGACGACCGCGAGACTGTGCACCATCTCTGTGAACAATAATCGCAAGTGCATCAACGCGCTCACTATTAATTAAAATATCTACACGCACCATATCTGATGTTTGAAAGTGCTTAAAGTTATAGTCAAGCGATGCAAAACCACGACTTGTTGATTTTAATTTATCAAAAAAGTCCATTACCACTTCAGCCATAGGCAGCTCATATGTAACAGCTACTTGCTTACCGTGATAAGTCATTTTAGTTTGGCTACCACGTTTTTCAATACATAAGGTAATAACATTACCTAGGTATTCTTGAGGCACCAAAATATTAGCTTCAACAATCGGTTCACGAATTTCTAAAATATCGTTTACTGCAGGTAAATCAGACGGGTTATCAATCTGAAATGTACCTTCTTTAGTAACTATTTCATAGATTACCGTAGGTGCAGTTGTTATTAAATCAATATCGTATTCACGCTCTAAACGCTCTTGAATGATTTCCATGTGCAGCATACCTAAAAAGCCACAACGGAAACCAAAACCTAGTGCTGTTGAATTCTCTGGTTCAAAGAATAACGACGCATCGTTTAAGCTTAATTTATTAAGCGCATCGCGGAATGATTCATACTCATCTGATGCAATTGGAAACATACCTGCATAAACCTGTGGCTTAATTTTTTGAAAGCCTGGTAAACGAAGTGGTGCAGCATTTTTTTGATGAGTAATAGTGTCGCCTACTGGCGCACCATGTATCTCTTTTATGCCAGCAATAACAAAGCCTACTTCACCCGTTCTTAAAATACCGGTATTAGTTTGCTTAGGTGTAAACACACCTACCTGGTCAGCTGTATGTATATGCTCGTTCGACATTATTTTTATTTTGTCGCCAATGCGTAATTCACCATGCTTAATACGCACTAGTGATACCACGCCTTGGTATGGGTCAAACCAAGAATCTATAATAAGAGCTTGTAGAGGTCCATCTGTGTTACCTACTGGTGGCGGAACGTCTCTAACAATCATTTCAAGTACTTCAGCAATACCTACGCCTGTTTTAGCGCTACATTGCACTGCATCTAATGCATCAATACCAATAATTTCTTCAATTTCTTCTGCAACACGCAAAGGATCTGCTTGTGGTAAATCTATTTTATTAAGTACTGGAATTACTTCTAATTCCATTTCAATAGCGGTGTAACAGTTAGCTAATGTTTGTGCTTCAACACCTTGACCTGCATCAACAACAAGTAGTGCGCCTTCACACGCAGCTAAAGAACGTGATACTTCATAAGTAAAATCGACGTGTCCTGGAGTATCAATGAAATTAAGCTGATAGGTTTCGCCATCGTTCGCTTTGTAATTCAACGTTACACTTTGCGCTTTAATGGTAATACCACGTTCGCGCTCAATATCCATTGAATCCAAAACTTGTTTTTGCATTTCACGGTCTGTTAAACCGCCACAAACTTGGATCAAACGATCTGAAAGGGTCGATTTACCATGGTCAATATGGGCGATGATCGAAAAATTACGGATATGCTTCATAAACTGGATTCTATACTTCTATTTTAATGGACTAATTATGAATACCGAAGTGACTTGAAAATACTTGCTGTAGGATGCCACAAACTCAGTGCGTAAAACACAGATTCCGCTTGCGCTTTTTAAGAGGGGCTATAAATATTTTATTCATTATTAAACAACAAGTTATATAAAATAAACTTGCCTTGTTATATAAGATAAAACGATATTAAAAACCACCACTCCCTGTATTTCCAAGTTACTTTGGTATAAAACGACAATTTTACATTTAATTGGCGTCAATCACCATCTATTTGAGTTAAAGGGATACTAATTGGGTGAATTTTTATTACTTTTATATCGTGTTTAAGCGATTTAACCTGAGTTTTAGCTATAAAAAAGCCTGTAATTCCGCCAAATGCAGCAGCTAAAATTTGCCACCCTTCTGCAACTTTAAAAAGTTCAGATGCAGCTAAAGCAAAAGTAAGGCTTAAAAATAGTGGAACCATGTACACAGCAAAGGCATGTTTAACTACATGGCTGTCGTCTAACGATAAAGTAACTTTTTGACCTATCGAAACAGATGAGTCAAATTTATAGGGAAGTGTTTTTTTAGCAGTACCAAATAATTTGCTAAAGACTTGTGAGCCACAACGACCATTACAGCCTGCACAAGCTTGCTTTTGCTCTGCTTCTAAATCTGCAATGTGGCCGTTAATGGCCACAACGGTGAGTGTTTGTTCAATCATAACAATCCTTACGAATCGTTTATAACGCGCGAGTTACTGACTCTGCAATTGCTTTTGCGGTCATACTCGGTACATTACCAACAACCGATACATCAAAATTACCGCCATTATGCACATATACAGTCGTTGCACCAGAAGTTAATGCTCCGCTTAAACGCTTGCCAGGTAAAGGTCTTTGTATAAATACTGATACTTCAACAAACCCGTCTGAATATAGATAATAGTCTGTTAATTCATTATTTAAATCTAACTTATGTCTATCAGATTTTAATAATTTAAACCCATCAGGTACCCAGCTTATTTCCCAATTAGTTGCTTCATTTTCTGTATTTTCAAGAGCACTTTCAGGTAAAGGCGTTGGGAAATTGCGATTTAGCACTTCAAGAAGCATGTTTGCAGGCTGCTCAGTTACGCTGATATGCGTTAACTGTAGCTGCTCTAATGCATCACCTTCATGATTTACATAGGCCGCTTTTAATAATAAAGACGACTCCATATCAAGCCAAATCCAGTAGTTATATTTGTATTCGTCTTTAGATTCAATGCGTACTAATTGAGCTGCTCGCCCTGCTATACGTCCTTTGCCACCAAGGACAAAATCATAGTGCGCACTTAGGCGATCTATATCTTTAAATAGTACTTCAGGAATAGGTCCTGCAATTGAATCTGTTTTAAGTGAATAAGGTTCTGATTGTGGCTCAAAGTAAGTAACCTGATCATCAACTCGCACCATTTCAAGACCTGCGCCATTGAGTAAGCTTAAGTGTTCAAGTTCGGTATTACCTTGCTTTGCATGAACCCAGCGATATGGTTCCATCGTTTTACCTTTAACAACTACAAATGAAGCGTCAAAATTACGATTATGAACAGCATCAGCCATTTTGAGTAATAAATCTTTAGCGGGGTTTGTGTCGCTCGCAAACGCATTAAAGCTTAATGCAAACGACAGAACAAAAGTGATTACTTTCATTTAATTAGTTTTTTTCCTCTTGTGCTTTCGTATCATTTTGCGCTGTTTGCAGCGAGTTAGCAACACGAGCTTGGCGTTGATGCTCTAAAACAAGTGCTCCAATACGCTGTTGCTGTAATTCACGTAAGCCTTCTTCTGCATTTTCAAGTGCAGGTTCAGATGAGTAACTCACTGGCGACGCCATACCAGCAAGAGGCGTTGTTTGCAGTAGCGGTATTTCGCTTTGTTGCTCGTTATTACCTTGCGGTAATGTGTTAACACCAACAATAGCAAACATTGCTACGCTAGCGGCAATTGCAAGTTGAGCAACTGGTTTACGCCAATTAAAAGCAACGACTTTATTATCTTGTTCTGTATCACTTTTTGGCTGAGGTTGTTTGTTTGACTGACTAAAGTCAGCATAAACAGGTTCGCTTTCAAGTGCGAATGCAACGCGGTCACTTATATCAATATGTATGTCGTCGTTATTTTTTTGAGCACGCATCGCATCACCAATTAACGCATAACGACCAAACGTAGTTACATCTTGCTCTGCAATTTTTGCATCTGTTAGATGTTGTTCGCCATCAAGTAATGCTGATAACGCTTCGTTATCTAACTTGTTAAGGTGTGCTTTTGTCATACTAAGACTCGCCTATTAATGGGTGTAATTTATTATCTATTGCTTCGCGGGCACGAAATATACGCGAACGTACCGTACCGACTGGGCAATCCATTACTACGGCTATTTCTTCATAGCTCATCCCTTCAATTTCTCTGAGGGTGATCGCAGTTTTAAGGTCTTCAGGCAAACTATCAATCGTACTAAAAATAACAGCGCGTACTTCTTCGCTTAACAGCAAATTTTCAGGGGATGCATTTGAGCGCATCGAATCCGCGCAGTCATAAAACTCTGCTTCTTCAGCGTCTATATCATTTGCTGGCGGTTTACGACCCTGTGCAACTAAGTAATTTTTAGCACAATTAACGGCAATACGGTATAACCAAGTATAAAAGGCACTATCACCTCTAAAGTTAGGAAGCGCACGGTAAGCTTTAATAAATGCTTCTTGTGCTACATCTGCAACATCACCTTGATTCGACACATAACGTGAGATCAAACCTGCAATCTTGTTTTGATACTTCTTTACTAATAGGTTAAAGGCATTTTTATCGCCTTCCTGAACCCTTTTTACTAGCACTAAATCCAATTCCTGCTCGCTCATTCGAGCCGGTACTCCTATGTCTGATTTTTGCTTGTTATTTATATTATCGCCATTGTTCACAAATACTATGACTTCCATATGAATAAAAAGTTCTGCTTAATATTATTTTTATATAAATTAGTTCTAAATAACGACGCTAAGCCATTAAAATCACTACGTAGTAATATGACAAATATGGTACAACTACATATATTAAAAACAAATATTGCTCTATTACGAGCATTGTAACCGCAAAGTACCCCTGACATGAACCAAAATAAACATCATATTGCAGATGTCGCTATTATAGGTAGCGGCGCAGCGGGCTTATCACTTGCCTTGTCTTTAGCTAACTATTGTAACGTTACCGTGATCAGTAAAGGAGCGCTTACCGAAGGCTCTACACTTTATGCTCAAGGTGGCATAGCAGCAGTATTTGATAAACAAAATGACAGCATTGAGTCTCACGTAGAAGATACACTCGATGCAGGTGGCGGTTTGTGCGACAGAGACGCCGTTCATTATACTGCGAGTAACGCTCATGATTGCCTGCAATGGCTAATTGATCAAGGCGTGCCTTTTGATATGGAGTTTGATAGCAAAGGTAAAGAGCGTTTTCATTTAACGCGCGAAGGTGGTCATAGCCATCGTCGTATTTTGCATGCTGCTGATGCGACTGGTAAAGCGGTGCAAACTACACTAATTAGCCAAGTTAAAATTCATAAAAACATTACGCTTCTTGAGCAATATAACGCAATTGACTTAATTACAGATAAAAGTGCAGGTAAAACTGGCTCACACATTGAAGGTATGTATGTGTGGAACAAAAAAGCTAAAAAAGTAGAAACCATTTCAGCAAAATTTGTCGCCCTTGCAACCGGTGGCGCTAGCAAAGTGTACTTGTATACATCAAATCCAGACGTTTCAAGTGGTGATGGTATTGCTATGGCTTGGCGCGCTGGGTGTAAAGTCGCCAATATGGAATTTAATCAATTTCATCCAACAAGTTTATACCACCCAGAATTACAAAACTTTTTAATTACTGAAGCAATGCGTGGCGAAGGTGCTTATTTAAAACGCCCTGACGGCACTCGTTTTATGAAAGACTTTGATGAACGAGAAGAGCTTGCTCCGCGCGATATTGTTGCTCGCGCAATTGACTTTGAAATGAAACGCCTTGGCGCTAACTGTGTGTACCTTGATATAAGCCATAAAGATCAAGAATTTATTATTGAGCACTTCCCTACTATTTACGCAAAATGTTTAAGTGTAGGTATTGATATAACAAAAGAAGCGATTCCGGTTGTACCCGCGGCTCACTATACTTGTGGCGGCGTAATGACAGACTTTAACGGTAAAACCGATTTAGACAATTTATATGCTATAGGTGAAGTTGCATACACGGGCTTACATGGTGCAAACCGTATGGCAAGTAATTCACTATTAGAGTGTATTGTTTTTGCTCACGCTGCTGCAAAAGATATTTTAAGCAAAATTGAACGCGCACCAGAACCGATTGCTCTTCCTCACTGGGACGAAAGCCGTGTTAGTAACTCAGATGAAGAAATTGTAATTACTCATAATTGGCATGAATTACGTTTGTTTATGTGGGATTACGTGGGAATTGTTCGCTCAACCAAACGTTTAGAACGTGCGCTTCACAGAGTTGAGTTACTACAGCAAGAGATACACGATTACTACGCTAACTTTAGAGTAAGTAATAACTTATTAGAACTACGTAATTTAGTACAAGTCGCTGAATTAATTATTAGAAGTGCAATGGAACGTAAAGAAAGTCGAGGTCTGCATTATACTATTGACTATCCAAAGCAAAATAAAAACCCAAAACCTACTATTTTAACGCCGCGTTAAATAACGCACGTTTTAACCTTACATAGCTTTGTTCATTAACACCATTGGCTGATATTATTAGCCAATGGTTTGTATTAAAACCTTTAATATACAACCAAATACTATTACCAAATAAGCGACTTTTAATACTTATCTCACCTTGAATTTTTAACGTAGTACTTTCAAATCTAAATTGGTTAGGCTCTAATATAATTGTACCTTGCAGTGGGTGTGCAGCTAATATTTTACGCCAAACAAATAACCCACTTAACGCATTAACAACGATGCAGAAAATCATTGCCGTAATTGAGCTTAAAAATAAACATAATATTAAAGCAAGCATACAAAAAAAGACCACAATCGGTTTGTGGTCTGCTTTATTTTCTGTAACCGTAAATCTATACACGAACTCTATCTAGAATAAGCTGAACCATGGCATTTAACTGCTCATCTTTACATTCTTGATGACCCATAAACCATGCAAACAAATCTGGGTCTTCTTCTGTTAATAAACGTTGAAAAATAGCTTGTTGTTCTGCGCTCAAAGAATCGTATGCGTCTTCAACAAACGGCATAAACAAAACATCTAGCTCTAACATACCACGACGACAAGCCCAACGAATACGTGCTTTACTATGAATCTCGACCATTTTAAACCTCATACTTAATTGCCCCAAGTTTAACAAATACAAGCCTATTTAGCAGCTATTAATCTCTCATTAAAGAATAAATCGACGCTGCCTATTGCTAGTCTGTACCATACGTATTAACTGCGTTATTATGTCACTTCATTTATATTGCAAAGAAGGTTTTTATGTCGAGCGTTTATGCATGTCCATTATCTCATAAACTTATTAGCCTTAATGGTGCTGATAAATTATCTTACTTACACGGACAAATCACTCAAGATCTCAATAAACTAACTAACAGCAATTATTTATGGGCTGGTCATTGTAGTGCAAAAGGAAAACTTTGGGGGGTGTTTAAATTATTCGCCCATCAAGACAGCTACTATTTAGCTGGTAGCGACGCTGAAGTAGAAAAATCTTTAGCTGAGCTTAAAAAATATGCCGTATTTGCAAGGGTTGATATAAGCGCCGCTTCACAGCGCTTAATTGGTCTTATTGGCGATGACTTAACCGAGATACTTACGCAACTCAATATCAATTTTGAAGATGATGCTACAGCATGCGACTTTAGCCATGGTAAAGCATTAAAACTAGCAAGTAACCGCGTATTATTAATGGTTGATAGCCAATTTAGTGTTCCTGATAATGTATCGACTCTTGATACAGATGCCCCATGGAAACAAGCGGAAATTTTAGCTGGAGAGCCTCAATTAAGCTCTGAAGCTATTGGCGAGTACGTACCACAAATGGTTAATTTACATGCTATTAATGGTATTAGTTTTAAAAAAGGTTGTTATACAGGTCAAGAAACCGTGGCACGTATGAAATACCTAGGTAAAAACAAACGTGCAATGTATATCGTTACTGGGCAAAGCGAAGGGCTGCTTAGTGAACCTGATTTAGAAATTCAATTAGGCGAAAACTGGCGTCGTGCAGGCAAGCTTATTACGCAAAGCTTTGATGAGCAAACAAACAGATTAACGGGCCTTGTTGTGTTGCCAAACGATACTGATGTAACTCAGGTATTTCGTGCAAAACACACACCTCAGGTAGAGCTAAGCATTCTGCCTCTACCTTACTCTCTTGAAGATGAATAAATAGGAATGACTATGATCGTTGCGCAAAACAAAGTAGTAAAGATGCATTATTCTGTTATGGATAATGATGGTAATAGCATTGATAACTCGTTCGGTGGTGAACCACTACTTTTTATTATTGGCACAGGCTATTTAATTTCAGGTTTAGAAAATGCTCTACAAGGCAAACAAGCTGGCGATACGCTAAGTGTAAAAGTTGAACCTGATGAAGGTTATGGCGAGCGTCACGAAAATCTAATGCAAGCGGTGCCTAAATCTATGTTTGAAGGCATGGAAATTGAAGTGGGTATGCAATTTCGTGCATCAACAGATGATGGCGACCAATCTGTAATGATTATCGACATTCAAGATGAAGAAGTAATTGTAGATGGCAATAATCCACTTGCTGGCACTACACTTAACTTTGATGTAGAAATACTTGAAGTACGTGATGCAACAGAAGAAGAACTAACTCATGGTCACGTACATGGTGAAGGTGGTTGTGGTCACGATCACTAAGATTATGTAAAGCTGATAAAAAAAGCGCCTAAGGCGCTTTTTTTATATCATATTATTGGGTTTAACCGCTTTAGATTCGCTTTTGGGTGCCTTTGGGAGCGCGATTAATACCTTATTCTCTTTTAGGGCTGCTAATAAACCTTGCTGATCATTAGTACCTACTCGGTACATTGTGCCATCTTTAAGTGTAAGTTGAATTGCACTAAACCCAGATACTGTATATATCCAACCATCGTGGGTAATACGCATACCAATACCATGACGATACGAATTTTGAACTGCTTTTGCTTCTGCAATATCAAGAAGCTCTACGCTTTGACCTGCAACTCCGGGACCAAATGCCCAGCTAATTGTTTTATCATCTACTTTTACAGTTAATCCATGGAACAAAAAACCCACCAGCACCAAAATGCCAGCAAATATTATTAATGGTCCATCTGCGCCCAGTAAATTCCACGCAAGAGCAACAAAGCCACCAATCCATGCTAATACAAAAAAGATAAACACCGCATACTGCTTATGCTGATACATAATACTCTCTAAAATTAAATAAATACTTAAAAGCTATATACCAATGTGGCGCTAAGCTCTGAGTCGAACTTGAGTTTATCATCTTCAGGTTTTGAATTATAACGATACATGTAAGCAAATTTAAGCGATACAGCACCAATCACTTGGCTAATAAGCGCCGTTTCTGATTTCAAACGAGAATTAAGCCCAGAAAGAGATTGTTCTATACTTACATCTTGGTTAAAGCGCGTGCGTTTAGATACTAAGCGCTCCCATTGCATGGCAATACGAACTAGGTAACCTACTTTATCAAGTTCATCTTCACTTGCTTCAGAATCATCTGCAGCAACTGATCGATACAAACCAGGACCTATGTCTATATCTACTTTATTTTTGCTTCCTTGATATACACGTGAGCCATAACCAGTCGCAATTGTGCCCTTAAAGTCGAGACCACTAAATTCATCTTCTTCATAATCACCGTAAATAAAAAATGAAGAGTTTTTAACACCTACTTTATAATTACCTTGTGCCGATAAAAATATACGGTTAGCGGTTACGTCGGTTTCACCTGTATCATCGTTGTGATCACGTTTATAAAGGGTATCTATTTTGAATTGGTTTCGCCATTTTTCAAAGTCTTGATATAAATTACCTTTAAACTTGAAACTGGTCGAATTGGTGTTGCCTTTACTTAAAATAAAGCCAAATTCGGTGTCGCCGTACAGCATTTCACCTTTATGCAAATCATGAATTTCTTCATCAGAGAGTTGTCCATATTCATGAAAGTCCTCAAAAGGATCAACAGCCCAGGTTGGGCAGCTAATAATTAAAAGAATTAATAATAAATACTTACGCACAGTACTCTCTCTTGAACATAATTATAAATAAATCAGACTGACTTATTCACTTTCTTTCCATAAAATATGACAAAACGGCGCGTCTTTATCACGGCTAATTAAAATCTTGGCAAATAGAACATCATCGTTTTCAAATTCTAAACCCACTAAAACCTGAATAAAATGCTCAGGCTCTATTTCAAGCGCTACAAAATCTTGCCATTGCTCATCTGGTTCGTCTTCTTCAATAAAGCCAAGATCTTCTCTAAACTCATTAAAGTCTTCAACATCTTTTTCGCTTAAGTTATTTGGCGCTAGCTCTAAAAAAATATCATAAGCTTGATGAGTTGCTTCTTCTACAGTGTATAAACGCGGACCTGACATATTCGCTTAACCTTTAAGCTTTGGAGTCCTGCTATATTATCAAATATGACAACTATTTTGTTCATAAAACATTTAAATATTCAGTTTTTTTGTAACCGAGTCATACTTTATTAAGCATTTACTTTGTTATAAGTAAAATCAACTAATTAAGACTACTCCTTTATAAAAAAATTCCATTTTTTAATAAAAATACCCTACCTTTACTTACTACTCATAACAACATAAGCTCAAACAACAGGTCAGAGGAGTGTGTAATGATTAAATTAGAAAAACAAAATGGAATTGCTACTGTCACACTTTGCAGGGCACAAAAACAAAATGCGCTGAGCTTTGAAATGTTTATTGAGTTAAAAAAGGCAATTCATAGCATAAAAAAAGATCGCAGTATTCGCGCTGTAGTAATAACCGGTGATGGCGAGCATTTTTGTGCAGGCCTTGATATATCGTCGGTAATGGCATCTCCATTTAATATTATAAAATTATTATTTAAATGGTTACCTGGCAATCAAAACTTAGCACAAAAAGTTGTCCTTGGTTGGCAATCACTGAGTGTGCCCGTTATTGCACAAATTAATGGCAATTGCTTAGGTGGTGGATTACAAATTGCGCTCGGTGCCGATTACAGAATAGTACATCACGATGCGAAACTTGCCATTATGGAAGCTCGCTGGGGTTTATGCCCCGATATGGGGGCTAATGTAATGATGAGTGGTTTAGTAAAACGTGACCAAGCACTTTGGCTTGCGAGTCATGCAAACCCTATTTCGGCATTACAGGCAAACGAACTTGGGTTAGTTACTCAACTTACCGATAATACCCAACAAGCCACACAAAATATGCTTAACATATTACTTGAGCGCTCCCCAGATACACTAGCCGCTATCAAGCGAGTGACTCAACAAAGCTATAAACCACTGCAACGCAAAATACTCGCCAAAGAAACGTTAAGCCAAATCCGCTTGTTACTAAGCTCAAATACTAAAAAGGCGATTGCTAAAGCTAAAGGAAAAACAGATATAACTTATAGTGACTCAAAGCGCTGGTAAGACTAATGCACAATGCATAAAATGCTTGGGTTTGGTAAAGTGAAGCTCTTATATTTTTTGAGAACCACTTTGATGAAATATTTGCTCAGTGGCACTATTATTTTACTGTGCTTAACGTTGGCTAAATTTATCATGCATTTTATTGGCGGAAGCTTTCCTGCACCACTACTTGCCATGGTTATTCTATTAGTTTTACTTTTATCAGGTATTGTAAAGGAGCATTATGTAAAACCATGCGCCTCACCTATTTTAAACATTATGCCTATATTTTTTATACCAGCTGGTATTGGATTTATTGAGCACCTTGGCATAATAAAATCACAATGGCCTTTTTTAGTTTCTGTCCTTGTTTTAATTCCTATTACCTCTTTATTGCTTATCAGTGGTGTTATTGCTTATTTTAAAGGGCGAGAAAACAATGATTGAGCTAATAAGCAAAGAAGTGTTAAACCTCACGCCTGACTTATGGTGGTTCAGTGTCCCTTTTATTATTACGTTATTTTTAGTGCTAAGAGCTATAAATCAACGTGTAAAAAACGGCGCATTAAAATCACTCACCAATCCTGTATTTTTAAGTATCAGTATTATTGCTTTATTACTCGTTAATTTAAATTTACCTTACACTGAGTTTGCATCACATAGTAAATTATTAAGTTGGCTATTAGAGCCTGCTATTGTCGCTTTAGCCCTGCCCTTATATCAGCAATTTGTTCACGTACGTAAAAACTTACTGTTAATAGTGACTACTTGCAGTTTAGGTATTATTAACGCCACCTTTGTCGCTTTTTTATTAAGTATGTTATTTGATGTACCAACACAGTTAAGTGCATCAGTTGCTGCACTTAGCGTTACCACCCCTATAACTTTAATTGTTACTGACTCCTTAGGTGGAATTAGCTCCCTTGCTGCTGCGTTAGTTATTTTTATCGGCTTATTAGGTGCTTTATTTGGTTTTATGCTTTTTAAACTGTTTAAAATTTATAACCATGAAGCGCAAGGTGTTGCAATAGGCACGGCATGCCATGCAATTGGTACCGCAGCTGCAATTGCAGAACACCCTAAAGTTGGCGCATTTGCATCGGTTGCAATGGCATTAAGCGCTTTACTAACCGCAATTATAGTACCGTTGTTATATCCAATTTTAATCACCATTTTGCTATAGTAAGCAAATACCACATAGTCCAAACATAGAGCGCTTTATGATCAGTTCTGAAATTGAACAATTTGAAAAATATTACACCATGCTTACTGAGTATATGGTTACCTACAGTATGCAAATTGTTGGCGCTATTTTTATCGTCCTTATTGGTTTGTGGATAGCCCAAAAGCTTGCAAAAATTGTAGCAAGCTTAATGACCCGCCATAACGTTGATATTACGCTCACTAATTTTGTGAGTAGCGTTGTAAAAGTGTTGCTAATTGTAATGGTTATAATTATTGCGCTGGGCAAAATAGGGATAAGCGTAACACCTTTTGTAGCTGCTATTGGTGCCGCATCATTAGGTGCTGGTTTAGCACTGCAAGGAATGCTCTCTAACTATGGTGCCGGTCTTGCTATTATAGCTACTCGCCCTTTTGTAGTTGGCGACACTATTGAAGTTAAAAATGTAAGTGGTCAGGTTAAAACAATAGAGCTGGGATACACTATTTTAATTAATGAAGAAAAAGTAGAGATCACAATCCCTAACAAACACATTGTTGGCGAGATTCTTCATAACTCATTTAGTTACTCATTAGTAAAAGGTGAAATAGATATTGCTTATAGCGCTTGCTCTGATAACGCAATTAGCCTTATTGAAGACGTACTTAAAGCACATGAATTAGTAGCGCAAACTCCATTATCACAAGTTGGTATTGAACGCTTTGCCGATAGCGGCGTTACAATAAGCTACCGATATTGGGTACCTACTACAAAGATCATCGAAACCAAACTTGCAATTAACGGTGGTGTTTATAAAGCAATTAATAACGCTGATATTGAAATCCCATTCCCACAACGCGTTATTACAATTAATAAAAGCGATTTAGAAAGTTAGTTTAATTTTAATTGTGGGCTTGCTTTAGCCGCAAGCTCACACTATCTGTACTTTTTAGAATAAATTAAATATCTATTATTAATCCGTCGTCTTTTTTAATTTTTTCAATCACCATATAAGTATGATGCGTACCAACGCCTGGAATATCGACTAAATCACCAAGAACTTGTCTATATTCTTCCATATTAGAAACACGTATTTTTAATAAGTAATCATAACCACCAGCAACCATATCGCATTCAACTACTTGTTGTATTCTTAAAATATGTTCTCTAAATACCTTAAACACAGCCGTGTTAGAAGCAACAAGTGATACTTGCACATGCGCAACTAAACTTTGATTAAGTTTTGCTTCGCTAAGCTTAGCGTAGTAGCCTTCAATATAGCCTTCTTGCTCTAATCGTTTTACACGATCAAGACATGGGCTTGCACTCAAATTAACCTGTTTTGCGAGGTTAACATTTGAAATTCTGCCGTTCTTTTGTAGAACGTCTAATATGGCTAAATCGATACGATCTAGCATGCGTAATCTATTTGGAATTGTCATAACAGAATTTTATGCGGATAAGTTAAATTTATGCCCTGTAAATTATCGTAAAACGCGAAATTTAACCAGCATATTCTGCTGAAATTTAATTAGAATGCACTCACTATATCACTGGTAATTTATTGGTAATTAATTTTACTTTAAATCTAAACACTCCTGGGAGTTGCTTATGTTATTCAAAGGCGATTTGACAACACACTGTCCTATTAGACAGAAAATTCGTGACTTTTACCGCATTGACGAGAATGCGGTTATTGATCATATTTTACCGCTTGCAGAAGTAGGTGTAAAAGCACGAAGTCGTGCATGGGAAAGAGCTCGCCAGATTGTTTTAAACATTCGTAAAGAGCAAGATGGGCAAGGCGGTGTTGATGCGCTTTTAAATGAATTCTCACTCTCTAGTGAAGAAGGCGTAGTATTAATGTGTTTGGCCGAAGCTTTACTTCGCGTTCCAGACAAAGCAACACAGGATGTTTTAATCCGTGACAAACTAGCTAAAGGTGATTGGAGTTCTCACTTAGGAAGCAGCGATTCTTTATTTGTAAATGCGTCTTCTTGGGGCCTACTAGTTACCGGTAAAATGGTTAACTACACAGACAAAACGAAAGAACAGCAGTTTGGTATGCTTAAAAAGACCATTGGTCGTTTAGGTGAACCCGTTATTCGTAAATCTGTAAATTTTGCTATGAAAATTATGGGTAAGCAATTCGTTATGGGTCGTACCATTGACGAAGCAATTGAACGCGCTGCCGATACAGAGCAAAAAGGCTATGTATACTCTTACGATATGCTAGGCGAAGGCGCGCGCACAATGAAAGATGCGAAGCGTTACTTTGACAGCTACATGAATGCAATACACTCTATTGGTAAAGCGGCAAATGGTCGTGGTCCAATAAAAAGCCCAGGTATTTCAGTTAAGCTTTCAGCAATCCACCCTCGTTATGAGTTCACTCATAAAGACCGTGTAATGAAAGAAATTGTACCAAAGCTAAAAGAGCTTGCGCTTGCTGCTAAAAAATACGATATCGGCTTTACCGTTGATGCAGAAGAAGCAGACCGTCTAGATATTTCTCTTGATGTTATTGAAGCCGTATTTAGCGATAAAGATTTAGGCGATTGGCAAGGGTTTGGTTTAGCTGTGCAAGCGTATCAAAAGCGCGCTATTTTTGTTATTGAATGGCTAACAGAACTTGCGACCCGTGTTGGTCGTAAAATGATGGTACGTTTGGTTAAGGGCGCTTACTGGGATACAGAAATCAAAACCACACAGCAAGACGGTTTAGACCACTACCCTGTATTTACACGTAAAGCGACAACTGACGTTTCTTATAAAGCATGTGCAATTAAAATGCTCGAAGCGCGCGACGTACTTTACCCGCAATTTGCAACGCATAACGCTTATACTGCTGCCACTATTTTAGAAGTTGCAAAAGGTGATAACACAGGCTTTGAATTTCAACGTTTGCACGGTATGGGTGAATCTTTATTTGACCAAATCGTTAACGAAGAAAAAATCCAATGTCGTGTATATGCACCCGTAGGTCAGCACGAAGACTTACTCGCTTACTTAGTACGTCGATTACTAGAAAATGGCGCTAACTCATCATTTGTAAATGCAATTGTAGATACAACTAAACCTGTTGAATCGTTACTGCCAGATCCAGTTGAAACACTGCAAGGTTTACGTAATAAGTACAATACGCAAATTAAAATGCCAATTGATTTATACGGTGAAGAACGCGCTAACTCTAAAGGCATGGATTTAACCGATATAAACGTTATTACCCCTTTCAAAGAAAACCTTGAAATCTGGTTTAACGAAAATTTAATTGAGCAAAGCCAAGTACCTGAAGGCTCGCTTGCAGTTAAAAACCCAGCTAACCATAAAGAAATTATTGGTCACGTTAAATTGCAAACTGGCGAAGAAATGAAAGTATTGCTTGCTAATGCTGAAGCTGCTTTTGAATCATGGTCGCAAACATCAGTAAAAGAGCGTGCTAATTTGCTGCGTCGAATTGCTGATATTTTAGAGCGTCATCATGACGAACTCGTTGCTATATGTATTAAAGAAGCAGGTAAAGTAGCGCAAGACGGTATTGATGAAGTACGTGAAGCCGTAGACTTTTGTCGTTATTATGCAGCGCGCGCAGAAGACTTATCGCAAGATGAGCGTTTTGAAGCCCGTGGCGTTATTTTATGTATTAGCCCATGGAACTTCCCTCTCGCTATTTTCTTAGGTCAAGTTGCTGCTGCTATTGTTACTGGTAATACAGTTATTGCAAAACCAGCAGAGCAAACAAGCTTAATCGCATTACGTGCAATTGAACTTATGCTATCTGTTGGTTTACCTGAGCATGTTGTTCAGCCTGTTATTGCTCGCGGTAGCGAAGTAGGTAAAGTGATAGTGCCTGATGAGCGAATTCAAGCAATTATGTTCACGGGTTCTACCGAAACAGGTACCATCATTTCACAAACACTCGCTGCTCGTAACGACATTCAAGTACCGCTAATTGCAGAAACTGGTGGTCAAAACTGTATGATTGTTGACTCAACAGCCCTTCCTGAACAAGTAGTTGATGATGTAATCAGCTCTGGTTTTCAAAGTGCAGGTCAACGTTGTTCAGCTCTTCGTGTTTTGTTCATTCAAGAAGACGTAGCCGATGGCATTATTGAAATGCTTAAAGGCGCATTAGCTGAATTACACATTGGTGATCCATCGTTACTTTCTACCGACGTAGGACCTGTAATTGACGAAAAAGCACTTAAAAACTTAAACGATCACGTTGAGTATTTAAAAGGCAATGCAACACTTCATTACGAGTGCAAAATTCCTGACAATACGCAAAACGGTGCATTCTTTTTTGCTCCTCGTTTATATGAAATTAAAGACTTATCAGTACTTAAGCGCGAAGTATTTGGTCCATGTGTTCATATTGTTCGCTTTAAATCGAGCGAACTAGACGATGTAATGGATCAAATAAATAACACGGGCTATGGTCTAACAATGGGTGTGCACTCACGTATTGAAGAGCGTTGTGAGTACCTTGCTAAAATGTCACGTGCAGGTAATGTTTACATTAACCGAAACATGATTGGTGCAATTGTTGGTGTGCAACCATTTGGTGGCCGTGGTTTATCAGGTACTGGTCCTAAAGCTGGTGGCCCTAACTACCTACAACGCTTAGTGAAAGAAAAAGCATCACCAGATAACGTACAAATGACTAACCTAACGCCAGACGAACTTGATTTACACCACTACAGCGGTGCAAATGAGCAAGTTAAAAAGCTAATGGCTAATTCAATGCGAGATGAAAAAATCTGGCGTGCAACTCCATTAAACGACCGAGTTTCAGCTGTGCGTCAATTGCTTGCTAAAGTTGCTACGGTAGAAATTATCGACGATTTAGCAGACGATTTAGCATTAACATTATCTGAAGCGCGCGCACAACTTAATCGCCTTGAAAAACACATGCGTAAATTTACAACCCTTCCTGGACCAACGGGTGAGTCTAATACACTTCATCTAGAGGCACGTGGTTGTGTAGTATGTTATGCAGATAAGAGCACTTCATTTAACTTCTGGGCATTATCTATTATTACCGCTATTGCAGCGGGTAATACGGTAATTACAGTAGCGTCTGAGTTGTTTTATGATGAAGCAGTCGCCTTTAAAGATAAATTTATCTCTACCGGTGTTGCTGAAGGTGTTTTTCAAGTAGCTAAACCTAATCAGTTACAAGCTATTTTGGCTCACCCTCATTTAGCGGGTGCGGTAGTTGCTGCTCGTTCGTCTCGTTTAGGCTACTTTAGCCAACAGCTTGCACAACGTAAAGGTGCTATTTTACCGGTAATTAGCTCAGAGTATTACGATACGCTAATTAAACGCCTTATTACCGAAAAAACTATCAGTATTGATACAACGGCATCAGGTGGTAACACATCACTAATGACACTCGTCGAAGACGATGATTAATTAATCTAATACTTTTTTAGTTAAAAATAAAAAAAAGGCACTGTAAAGTGCCTTTTTTATTAGGTAACACCGTATAAGTTTGTTAATTTGATAGAAGATTAGCAGCAGAAGTCGTAAATTTGAAAATACTCCCTATCTCACAATTACTCCCTGGTATGTTTGTGCAAAATGTTACAAAGCAGACTGGTAAAATAAAAGTAAAAAGCCAAGGCTGGGTTAAAACTAAGTCGAGTATAGATAAACTAATAAAAGCAGGCATTTTAGAAGTAGAAATTGACCCTGATAAAACACTCGTCGATTCAGTTCCTGAAAAAGAACCAGCCAAAATACCATCAGTAAAAATTAAAAGAGATCCTTGGCAAAAAACGCATAGCGCCGAGCAAGAAATGGGAAAAGCTAAAAAGCTTTACGACGAAGCAAAAACACTGCAAATAAAAGCATTTAAAGACATAAAAGCGGGTCGAGATATAGATATTGCGCCATTTAGAGAACTTGCTAGTGGCTTTATGGACTCTGTTTTTAGAAACCAAGATGCACTAGCGTGCCTCACACAAATGCGTCAAAAAGATGCCTATCTGCTCGAACATTCTATTAATGTATCTATCTTAATGAGTATTTTTGCAAAGCACTTAGGAATAGAAAAAGAAATTATAGAGCAGCTAACAACGGGTGCTCTATTACATGACATTGGTAAAATAAAAATCCCTGATGAGGTCCTTAACAAACCGGGTCGCTTTACCGATGACGAATTTAAGATAATGAAAATGCACTCACTTTTCAGTAAAGAAATTTTAGAAGAGTCAGGATTAACTGGTGTTGCTATTGATATAGCGGGTATGCACCATGAGCGACTGGACGGTAAAGGCTATCCATTTGGTAAAAAAGGCGATGAAATAAGCCAATACGTACGCATGGCTTCTATTGTAGATGTTTATGATGCACTTACAGCAGAGCGTGTTTACAAAGCCGGTATGGAGCCAATCAAGGCATTTAAAATATTGAAAGATGGATGCCCAGACAGCTTTGACCCTATATTACTAACTAAGTTTATTCAATGTATTGGTATTCACCCAGTGGGTACATTAGTTAAACTCTCCAGCCAAAAAGTAGGGTTAGTAACAGAAAGCAACCCAACAGCACCATTAAAACCGGTGGTTAAAACATTCTATAGCGCTAAACATAGCCGTTACACGCAAATTCAGGACATTGATTTATCAAGCAAAAAAACTTCAGATTCGCTTGAGGCTGCGGTTAAAGCCAAAGAATATAATATTGATTTAGAGCGTTTTTACAAAAATTCTATTTTACCTTAAGTGTATTAAGCTACTTCATTGAACGCAGTTAACTGCATATTGAAGTAGCTCCAACAGTTTTATTCAGGCCAGTCTTGTAAGGCTTTTAAACTAAATTCATACCCATCAAAATCCAGCACACTTTGCTCTGGTGTAATTTCTTGTACTGTAAGCGCTCCAATGCTTTCGCCTTCATGAAGCTCTCGTCCATTAAGTTTTATCCAGCGCTTATCGTTACTCGATGAGTAAATATGTGCTTGATACTTTATTGGCGGCAACATAATTTGTAGTCCATCAGGTAATAACTCTACTGGTCTAACTCTTGATGAATGGTACGTCCCTTGTGTTACTTCATAATCATTTGATTCTTGAGTTTCTTGAACTGCTTGGGCAAATGCATCTTTAAGCTTGTTAGACACTGCATCAAGTTCTGGATCATTTACCATATTTTGTTTATTACTTAACTGACGACCCAATACTTTATATTTGCTCATATCAAGCTGCGCAGATTCTATATTCTGCGGTTGATTATTTTGCGATTGATTATATTGAGGTTGATTATTCTGAGGTTGATTATATTGAAGCTCAGGTACACTTTGAGTTTGCTGCTGATAACTTTGCTGATTAGGGTTAGCTTGGCTATAACCTTGTTGATTAGCCTGAACTGACGAACCATAAGCTTGAGAGTTATAAACTTGTTGATTTCTCGTTGGTGCAACATTGCCTTGGTTAGGCGCCATTGGCATATATTGCCCTTGCGGTGTTAATAACATTTGCTGAACACCATTTGGTGTTTGCACAAAAACTAACTGCCCTTGCAAAGTTTGACTCTTTACTGCTTGCTGAGGTGCTTGCTGCTGAACCGTCTTTTGAGCAACGCCTTGTAAAGGCGACTGAGCATTACTATCTGATTCATCTAAAGCTTTAGATTCTTTTTCAGATGCTACTTTAACAGGCACTGCCTGTATTTTTGTAGTCGTTGTTATATTTTCAACGCTTTCACTTTGTAGCCACTTACCTGTAGCAAAACCACCCGCTACAACAATAAATGCAGCTAAGCTTGTGCCAAAAACTAAAGCAAGCCTACGGTAACGTGTTAAAGCTTGCTGTTGTTTTAACTGTTCCGATTGCAAATCATATTGCTCAGCGCTCATATCTGTTTGTTGCGATTGCTTTAAAGCATCTAATAAATAAGACATAACTAACCCAACTATAATATAAATGAAAGCCCAACACCTGCTGCAAACAAAGCAACAAAGCTAAAGCTATATGATAAAAGCGGCACTGTTTTTTGTGGCGTATTAGTTGAAGCGATAAAATCCATTGGAAGAGATTCTTGAGCTGATTTTTTAATAATATCAATATCAACAATTAATTGTTGCTTAGCAAATGTGCCAACTAAAGCTCGCTCACAAACTAAATTCATAAGCCGAGGAACACCACCAGTTAACTGGTGAACCGCTTGCATAGCATCCAACGAAAATATTCCTTTATCACATCCTGCAATATGTAACCGATGTTTAATGTATGCAATGGTTTGCCCTTGTGTAAGGGGCAGTAAATGATAACGCGCCGTTATTCTTTGAGCGAGTTGTCTCAGTTCATTCCGTTTTAGTAATTCTTGTAGCTCAGGTTGCCCCACTAAAACAATTTGTAATAATTTTTTATGGTCAGTTTCTATATTAGTTAATAAGCGTAACTGTTCTAACACGCCAGGCGCTAGCAGCTGCGCTTCATCAATAATAAGTATGGTGTGCCCACCCGCTTTATTATTTGTCTCGAGGTGCTTTTTTATAATATCCGTAAGGCTTTTAAGCGTTGCATTTTGTGTATCGTAGTTAATATTTAACTCGTCACAAATACTTGCTAACAATTCTAATTCTGAAAGCGCTGGGTTATGGATCATTGCCACTTGCGTGTTTTCAGGTAACTGTTCAAGCATACTTCGGGTAATAGTGGTTTTACCGGTTCCTACTTCACCTGTTAATAATACAAAACCACCGTCCTCCCCTAATCCGTAGGTAAGGTGTGCTAAGGCTTCTTTGTGTCGTTCACTTAAAAATAAATAATGAGGGTTAGGTGAGATGGAAAAAGGTTTTTCATTCAGACCAAAATAGCTTAAATACACCGTGATGTTCCTTCGTAATTAAATCACGGCCTATAATGGCAAAAAAACACGCTCAGTGACAACACTGTGAGTGCTTTATTATTGAAATAACGTAAATTTATGTAAAAGACAAAATACGCAACACAATATTGTGCTGCGCATGAGTAATAAACATTTATTTTTCGTAACGCATTAATCGTAAATACACACTGCTTGTTTTTGCATGCAGGCTATTTAGTCCACTATCAAACTGATACACCCAAGCAGAACTCATATTGCTGACACCTGAAGTATTAGACCAATAATTTTGCAGCTTAGTACCAAAAAACACATTTTCATTAATACTTGGTTCTGTGCAGCTGTGCTCTAAAATACTGGCGAGCTCTTTGATATTAGGTACTTGCCAATCATCATAATCTGCAGTGGTATCATTTAGCGCGCCGCGAAGCGCTTCTTGCCATGTTAACGAGGGCGTTGAGCCATCGCACGCACTTGTTTCACTATTATAAACTTGGCCGTAGCTACAACGCTGCCACATTAAACCTGTTTCGCTATCAGATACTGTGCCATCAGTATTTATAGTAAACTGATCTGTCGGTGTTGTTGTATCAGCGCCGGCATAGCACGTTTGCTCAGCAGCAACATTAAAACTAAAACCCATCGCTGCTATTGTTAATAGTAATTTAAATTTCATAGCTTTCTCCTAACGACTTCTAACTAAACGAACATACGCCGTATTATTTTTTGGATAAGCAAGGTCGTTGCCATCACTCATATCAATAATGTACGCTTGCGATAAGCTTGTACCATCGGCCGCCGTTTGTGAGGTCCAATAACGTAAGTGGTTAAGTGCACTTTCATCTGGTAAATTAGGGAAAAAATCAGTATCTATTAATACACTTTGAGCTTGCTTACCGTAATCAATTAAGCTTAATAGCTCTGTATAAGTAGGGACTCGCCAATTTGTTCCACCACAAAAATCAAGCGCGTTAACTTCATTTACATACGTTTGTATTCCGCAACTAGTGCCATTTGGACAAGTAGTATTAGCAGTACTTGTATCTGTAAATTCAGTGTCGCCTAAATCCCAAAAATAATGGTTTTGACCATCACGCACGGACGTATTTGGTAAAGTCCCAGAATTCACACTTTTCACTTCCCAAACCAACCCGGTCACATTATCACGCACACAACTAAAGGAGTTGCTGTCATCTGAAACCTCATCAGCAAATTCATTTAGCTTTGTGTAATCAAATGCTAAATTACCTTTGCCAACTTTATCTAATCGATTAGCAAAACTATCACGACCAAGCTCTGCATCTTGAGCAGGAAAGTCATCACTGGCACAGTTAATACGCTGTGTATTATTATAACATTCGCCAACACCACTATCATTTATAAGCCCCAGCGCTTTTGGCGATACATCTATAAATAAAGAGTCTGTATCGGTGCGCCCTTTTGAATCAGTTACTGTCACTTCAAAACTCAATATGGTGTCAGTATCAACATCAGAGGCAGTAAATGTAGTTGTACATTGATTGCTGTTACTTAATGTTTCGGCATTACCGGTAAGTTGTTGCCAGCGGCATTGATATGTATCTGTAACGGTTTCACTACTGGTGGCATCTAACGTTACTTGTTCAAACTCTTCAATATCCTGATCTTCACCCGCATTTGCATCCACTAACTCATTTGTTTTATTAAGTGTAATTGAGTATTGGGTACTTGCTTCACCGCCTTCATCATCGGTTACCGTTAACTGCCAAGATAAATTCACATTACTTTCCAATAAAGGATGAGAAAAGCTAAGTGTTGACTCATTAAAACTCGTAATATCTAAATCAGGACCAGATAATAATTGCCAAAAATAGCTATCAATTTGACCATTTTCATCCGGATCATTTGACTCAACACCACTGAGGGTTACGGTATCTTTATATACTGAAGGAAGTGTTTCGGGCAGTGTTTGCGTTATAACCGCAAGGGGCAGTTGATTATTAGAACTTACAGAAATAGAAATATCGTCTGTAACAACGTTACTTCCTGAGCTTTGATAGCTCACCCTTAAAATAATATTGCTATCGGCTTTTATATCAGGAGCCGTAATTGTTTGTTCTGCTCCGTCAAGCGGAAACCCCTCTAAACTAGGACCACTAACTTGCTGCCAAGTAAATGTGCCATTAGCGGGAGAGCCCTGTGCAGTAATGGTGAATTCGGTTTTTTCGATAATTTGTAAATCAATTCCAGCGTTAACAGATGTTTCTACAGCTGTACTATCACTACTACCACCACCGCCTCCACACGCACTAAGTAAACCGCAAGAAATGAGAGGGATTAAAGCAAACGCTTTCATACGCAGCACCTTTTTATGTCAAATAATTACTATAATGTAATTACAAGCAATAAAGATGCCATCAAACATTACATATAAGCATCTTGATGAATACGCACAAACAGCTTTGTTCCTACTTTACTGTAATCTATTTTATATTCGCGCCCATCTAATGCCTGAATAAATAATAATTGTTTTTCTTCACCAAAAATATCGGCACTACTAATATAAACCATTTCGAGGTAGCGCTCTTTTGCGTCGCGTCTATTTTTTGGTAGTTCTTCTTTAAACGGCTCTAAACCATGTTGTGTTACTTTAATTCGAGGATGAATCTCAGAATTTACAATCACTAAATCAAGTTTTTTATCTTTATGTATTATGGTGTTTCTACCACTTTTAATGAAGGATCTTTCTTGGCTCATTACTGTTCCTACTTACCGTAGCTTAATCACCTAGCTCCGATGCTATAAACTGAGAGGGTTCGCGCTTCCATTTATTTAAGTTAGCGCTAAACCCCCAAATATCTGTATCTAAAACACTGGCAGGTAATAACAAATCGTAACCTGTTAATTGTTGAAGATGCTTTGTTCTATTTGCAAACATAGCAATAAGTCCGTTATAGCTAATCCCATTTTGAGATGTATGTTGCGTATCTTCTATTAACCATTCTGATGGGCAATTGCCATTTTTGCAATGTTTTTGAACAACTTGCATAAATAAATGTCGTTGCTCTATGAGTAATTTACCTGCTATACGAGGGGCAATACTTGCTAAAAACTCATCAATATCATTTACTTTCACGCCTACAGCATTTAATTCTAAATACTCAAATCCATCCTCAACTTTAGGGATACCGCTGTGATGAAAATTATGATGAGCCAAGCTCCAATAGCCGTATTTATGCTTATAAACCAGCGAAGATTCGCTAAGCATTAAACTATAAAAAGGTTCTTGAGTTTTTAAAAAACCAACAAAAACAGCCACAATACAAACACTGACTAAAAATATTTCGATGATACTAATTTCGCCAGGGCGTAATAAGTTAAATCCCATTATAAAAATCAATCCGATAGCCCCCGTTATTAATACTTCCATTCCATTACGAGCACCTTGCGCTCTGTATTTAACATTTTGTTTATCTTGATTATCCATGCTGGTAAAACACCATATAAAATACAAACATAATTATAGCCCACAGCACTACTTTTCGAGTTGTTAAACAAACCTTACAGGATGTTTTAAAGTTCATATATTAACCTATTGATATATAAAAAAAGGTACACCCCATAAATATTAATTACTTTTACGCTTAACGCACAAATTAACGAGACACATAACAGCCTTTTTCCGGTCTTATTTCGTACAATACTTACAATTAATTTTCAGGTGTGAAAACGATGTACTCAAGACAATCAGGAAAAGCGCTTTTTCCATTTATTATTGCGTTACTTTTAATATTTAGTGTTTATTTATATTTACCATCAAGCCATGGCAAGCAAGCAGATCCATCTCAAAAATCTACGCAGGTATCTGCGCATACAGTAAGCTCACAAGAAAACGCAGTAATGATTGAAGCAATTGGTAGCGCGCGCGCTAACCAAGCGATTTACATTAATAGTGCGCAAAACGATTATGTCACAGATATTTATTTTAAAGATGGCGACTTAGTCAGTAAAGGTCAAAAGTTAGTTCAATTACAAAATAAGCAAGAACAACTAACCGTTAAAGAACTTAGTATTAACTTACAAGAAGAAAAACGTCAACTTAATCGCTTAACAGAGCTTTCGCGTTCGCAATCAACAGCTAAATCGTTATTAGAGGAGCAGCTCTCTCGCGTTGATGCAACAGAAGCTCAACTAGAAAACGCTAAAACAAAATTAGATGAAATGCTAATCACCGCTCCTTTTTCAGGCCTTCTAGGTAAACGTGAAATATCAATTGGTGCTTACCTTGATAACACAACGGTTATTACAACTCTTGATGACGTTAGCATTATTAAAGTTGATTTTAAAGTTCCTGAAAAATACTTAGCGCAACTTATTATAGGTATGAAAGTATTAACCCAAAATGATGCTTACCCTGGTCAAACCTTTACCGGCAAAGTAACTCATATTAGCTCACGTATTGATTCTGTAACACGCAGCGTAGAAGTAACTGCAAGCTTTGCTAATAAATCAGGTTTGTTACGCCCAGGTATGCTATTAAACACAGCGCTAGAACTAAGCAGTAATCAAGCATTGATGGTGCCAGAAAAAGCAGTTATCCCTTTACAAGATAAACACTATGTATTTCAAATTAAAGACGGTATTGCTAACAGAATTGAAGTGCATGTTTCAGGTCGAAATAATGGCTGGGTTGCTATTGATGAAGGTCTAGCAAGTGGTGAGCAAGTTGTTACTGAAGGGCTGATAAAAATCCGCACTGGAAGTAAAGTAAGCGTTAAGGGGTAATTAGTGAAAATTACCGATACGAGTGTAAAGCGCCCCGTTTTTGCGATTGTAATTAATTTACTTCTTCTTACTTTTGGAATGGTAGCATTTACGATGCTGCCACTACGTGAGTACCCAGACATTGAAACACCAATAGTAAATATTAGTACTGAATACACAGGTGCATCTGCCGAAATTATAGAAACTAAAATAACCCAAATAATTGAAAACCGTATATCGGGTATTGAAGGCATTAAAAGTATTAACTCATCGAGTCAAAATGGTCGTTCCAATATTACTATTGAGTTTGATATTAATCGTGACATAGATGCAGCATCTAACGATGTACGTGAGCGTGTAGCGCGTGCGCTAGACAGCCTGCCAGACCAAGTACGCCCACCTGAAGTATCTAAATCAAATAGTGATGAAAGCCCGATTGTTTGGTTTGTATTAAACAGCGATAAAATGGACTCATTACAGCTATCTGACTATGCACAGCGCTTTATAGTAGACCGCTTAGCGGTTGTTGATGGTGTATCTAATGTGCGCATTGGTGGTGAACGTAAATACGCCATGAAAATTTGGCTAAACCGCCAAGCAATGGCTGCACGAGGCATTACTTCAAGCGATATAGAAAATACATTACGCACTGAAAACGTAGAATTACCAGCCGGTGAAATAGAATCAATCGATCGTGATTTTACAGTACGTACAGCACGTAGTTACAAAGATCAGCGCGACTTTAATAACTTAGTAGTTAAACGAGGTGAAGAAGGTTATTTAGTTCGCTTAGGCGAAGTTGCAGATGTACGTCTAGAAGCTGAAGATGACGAAAGTTTATTTCGCGGTAATGGTCGTAACATGATTGGTTTAGGGATTGTAAAACAAGCCAAAGCCAACACATTAACGGTAGTAGACAATGCCCGTAGTGAGCTCGAAAAAATAAAACGCAATTTGCCAGAAGGCACAACGATTCAAGATAGTTACGACTCATCTGTATTTATTAAAGAATCAATAAGTGAAGTATATAGCACCCTTGCCGTTTCGATGGGATTGGTAGTTTTAGTTATATTTTTGTTTTTAGGTAATATACGAGCAACACTTATTCCTGCGGTAACCGTACCTGTAGCGTTAGTTAGTAGCTTTATGTTTTTACTAGCCATGGGTTACTCAATCAACCTACTTACTCTACTTGCCTTAGTGCTTGCCATTGGTTTAGTTGTTGATGATGCGATTGTAATGCTTGAAAACATTCACCGACGTATCGAATTAGGCGAGCCACCACTACTTGCTGCATACAGAGGCGCACGCGAAGTGGGCTTTGCAATTGTAGCAACTACCCTTGTGCTTATATCGGTATTTGTACCATTGGTATTTATGGATGGTCGTATTGGTGCGTTATTTACTGAGTTTGCAATGGCGGTGAGTGCCGCTGTATTTTTCTCAAGTGTTACGGCACTAACACTTGCACCTGCGTTGTGTTCTAAAGTATTGAAAGTATCTGATAAGCCAAATAAATTTAGCCAATGGATGGACCGTCAATTTACCAAAATAGAATCAAGCTACCGTAATTCACTTACCACTAACATGACCCGTAAATGGGGCTTAATGGTCAGCCTATTACTTGCAGGATTTGTAAGTTACTCACTATTTTTACAAGTTCCATCTGAACTCACACCTAAAGAAGACCGTGGTACTTTCTTCATACTAATGAATGGTCCTGAAGGTGCTAGTTACGAAAACAACGCGGCTAACATGGCTAAAATTGAAGAACGCCTTATTCCCTACTCTGAAGCTGGCGAATTAAGCCGTGTGCTTGTTCGAGTTCCTGGCTTTGGTAGCAGTGGCGGCGTAGCTATTGTTGGTATGGCAGATTGGGATAAACGCAAACGTTCAACATGGGAAGTAATGGACGAAATAAGCGGTAAAATGCAAGAAGTTACTGACGTACGCGCATTTGCAATTATGCGACGCGGCATTGGCGGTAGAGGTATATCTCAGCCTCTTGAATTTGTACTGCAAGGTAACGACTATGATCAACTTGCCGATTGGCGCGACCGTATTATTAAACGTGCAGAACAAAACCCAGGCTTGCTAAAACTAGACCACGACTACAAAGAAACCTTCCCGCAGTTTTTAGTCAGTATTGATAAAAACAAAGCGGCTGATTTAGGTGTATCTGTATCAGATGTTGGCACAACGCTTGAAACAATGTTGGGTCAGCGCCGTGTTACTACCTTTATTGACCGTGGCGAAGAGTACGATGTAATTTTAAAGGGTACAAAAGAAGACTTTACGAACCCTACTGACATTTCAAATATTTATCTTAAATCTCGTAGCGGCGAACTCGTGCCACTTGATAGTCTTATTAGTTTAAAAGAAGAAGCAACTGCATCACGTTTAAACCGTTATAACCGTATGCGTGCAATTACACTTAGTGCTAATTTAGCCGAAGGCTATACATTAGAACAAGCACTTAACTTTTTAAATGAAGTAGCTGCGGAGGAAAACGACATTGATGGTGCAATAGATTACAAAGGCGAATCGCAGTTATATTACGAAGGTGCTTCAGCAATGACCTACGTATTTATACTTGCTCTAACGGTTACCTTTTTAGTACTTGCTGCGCAGTTTGAAAGCTTTATGCACCCATTTGTGATTATGCTTACTGTACCGCTTGGTTTGATGGGCGCTATGTTCGGACTTTGGGCTACAGGGCTTACTCTTAATATTTACAGCCAAATAGGTATTGTAATGCTCATAGGGTTAAGTGCTAAAAACGGTATACTCATAGTCGAATTTACTAACCAGTTACGCGATAAAGGCATTGAGTTTAGTGAAGCAATATTACAAGCGGCTACTCAACGTTTGCGTCCAATTATTATGACTTCACTAACAACGGTAATGAGCTCTGTACCATTAGTACTCGCTTCAGGTCCTGGCGCTGAAAGTCGTATGGTAATTGGTGTTGTAATATTCACCGGTGTGGTTGTATCCACTTTACTTACTCTTTTTGTAGTGCCTGCTGCTTATTATGCATTGGCGCGTAATACGCAATCACCAGAGTTTTTACAGCAAAAACTCGACAAGCAAGCCACAGAAAAACCTTTAGAAGAGATCTAACCTTCGTATAGCGCCGTAACCTTGTTGTTGCGGCGTATACAATTTATGCTCTGCATAACCCTTCTACATATTTTTAGGAATACTTATGAGCTCAACAACGCAAGTGGCAACATTTGGTGGCGGCTGTTTTTGGTGTATAGATGCTGCATTTAGACGTGTAAATGGTGTATTAAATGTAAGCTCTGGTTACACAGGTGGAAATACAGATACTCCTACCTACAAATCAGTGTGTTCTGGCACCACAGGTCATGCAGAAGTAGTTAAAGTTGAATTTGATAGCTCAGTTGTTACTTATGAGACTCTACTCGCTATGTTTTTTACTTTGCATGATGCAACCCAGCTAAATAAACAAGGTAACGATGTAGGTACGCAATACAGAAGCGTTGTTTATTACCATGATGAAATCCAACTAAAACAAACTAACGAAATGATAGCTCAACTACAAAGCCATGTAACTGAAGCTATTGTGACAGAAATCAGCCCTGCTACTATTTATTACCCAGCAGAGCATTATCATCAAGATTACTATAACGAAAACCCAGAGCAAGGTTACTGTAGTATTTTGATTGCACCTAAACTGCACAAGTTTGAAACTGTATTTAAAGAGTTTTTAACTGATTAATACCAATCTGCATAAATATAGGAGCTATTTAAGGATAATAATATTGCGCTCTAACTAGACAAAGAATTTTATATTTAGTGGTTCTAAATAAAAAATTTTAACGACGTTAGCGTGTGATTTAACCCGTTAAATTGTTTAGAGGTTTATGCAGGTTGATATAACTTAAAAATAAACAGCAAAAAGCCCGGTAACTTTCCGGGCTTTTGTTTTTTTTCAACTTAGTTTAATAATATTTAATTATTAAACATTATTAAAACTGGTAGCTAGCACCCGCAAAAAAGCGGCGCTCTGGCGTGTTGTAGTAATATATTTCGCCTGTTGTAAAGTCAGCGTTAGAGTCAACCGCGTTGTACTCTTTATCAAATAAGTTCTCTACACGAAGCGAAACCTCAATGTGCTCATTTACTTGATAATTGCCCGCTAGGTCCCAAAGTGTGTAAGAGCCTAAGCGCGTTACAGTACCCTCTCGGTCACTGCGATATTGCATATCTAAGCTTGCGTCAAAAGCACCAAACTGTTTTGCAACTTCCCAATTAAAAGTACGTTTAGCAACATTACGTAACTCAGCTCCCGTTTCTTTGTCCTCGGCGCTTAAGTAGGCAAAATTAAGGTTACTATCAAAACCAAATATTTGCTGTGACAGGCTAAACTCAACCCCTTCGTAGCGTGCTTCATTTAAGTTGATAGGAAAAAAGTTAGAATCTAAAGATATTTTATCTTCAATATCATTTCTAAAAATAGCAACGTCAACACTTGCTATATCAAAATCTACATTTAACCCAATCTCTCGATTTAATGATTTTTCAGGCTCTAAATCAGGATTAGATGAAGGTGGAAAACCAGGAAAAGCTGGAAAGTATAAATCGTTAAATGTAGGCGCTTTAAAACCAGTGCTTTGGCTTATGCGGAACGTGGCGTCTTCAGATAAATGGTAACCCGCAGCGGCTGTATATGTTGTTTCGTCACCAAACTGCTCATCATCGTCTTGGCGAATTGTTAAATTAGCTAACACTTTTTCAGCATTGTAATAAGCACCAACAAATACTGCCAATACATCACGTTCTTGCATATCATACTGCGTTGAACTGTGCGATACATCATCGTTGTACCAGTTAACACCACCGCTAATACTAAGCTCTTCTGATAATATATATTGACCGTTATAATCTAATTGCACACGCTTAGTTATAAAATCACTCACACCAAATGATGCGGTATCTTGTGAGTCATCTGTTGAAATAGCAATATCAATGCTGTGCATTTGATTTGTGTAGCTTTTATTCCAACCAGCAGAAAGTTGATAATTTTTAAAGTCCCCTCGCTCAATATTGCTATCGGCTGAACTAAATCGGCTATCGTAATCTGCAAAACCTTCGCTGTATTGACCTAACACTTTAAAGTCGCCGTAGTGTGTATCGCTGTAATTTACTTTAAAACCAAGGTTTTTATTTTCATAGCCATCTTCATCGGGTGCTACACCTTGCAGTGCATCAAAGCCATCTGTTTTTTCAAAACCTGCATTAAACGCAGTAGTAACATCGCCTGACTTTACAGAACCAGCTACCTGATAATCTTGATAAGCATCTGAGCCAAACGTAGCACTTACAGATAAATTATCAGACTCTCGCGTTATAATGTTTATAACACCAGCCAATGCATCAGAGCCATAAACAGCTGCGCGTGAACCTTTAATAATTTCAATACGCTCAATACTATTTAGCGGCACATTACTTAACGCTTTTTGACCAAGTGTTGCAGAACCCGTTCGCACACCGTCAATCAAAATTAACGTATCGCCAGAGCCAGTACCACGAAGTGACACACCTGTATTTTGACCAAAACCACCGTTTGGATTAACCTGAAAACCAACCTGCTTGCTTAATAATGTTGGTAGATCACGTACGTTGCTTGCTTCTATTTCAGCACGCTCAATAACATTTACACTTGCTAAAACGTCATTGATTGATTGCTCAAATTTATTAGCTGTAACGGTTATTTTTTCAATTGATTGTTCTGTACCAGACACAGAAAATGAAAGCACAGCAGAAATTGCAACGCCTAGAGTTGTTTTGTTTAACATGATGTCCCCTACCTTTGCCCACCGCAAAGATTTAAGTAAGTAAGATTGTATCAAGGCCGGTCTCCGGACTCAGTAAACACCTATTAATATGTGTTAATACTTTACCGTTGCGGGGGCAGTGTTGGGATTGTTATTTGAATAAAACGCACCAACTTCCCGATTATCTAGCTAGACAATTCACTGTGTGAAGCATCTATTAAGCACCTTGAAAATATTTCGCTATTGTGAGTATTTTGTTTACAAATGTCAATGGACGTCTATATAGCCAAAGTCAACTAAAGTATATTAGATCACATTTTTATAGATGATGTTTGTTACGAATTTATATTAAGCTAATAACTTTTTGTAACTTAAGGTTGGGCTTCATACATTTTAATCTTTTTATAAAAAACACGCTTAGTCATTATGTTAGGTGATATCAAAATATAATGTATGAGAAGAAGTGGTGATTTTAGAAGTAAAAAGAGCTTCAATCGCTATGTACTAAATACATAAAACGATTGAAGCAAAGCATATAAACCAAATAGTTTATGCTTAAAATGTAGCGTATTAATCGCGGAAGTTTTTAAACTGGAAAGGTTGTCCTAAATCAGCACTACGAACTACTTGCATTGCTTCTTGAAGATCGTCACGCTTTTTACCTGTTACGCGAACTTCTTCACCTTGAATGGCTGCTTGTACTTTAACCTTCGAATCTTTAATGGCTTTAACTACCTTTTTAGCCATGTCTTTTTCGATGCCCTGCTTTAAGCCTACATTACGAAAAACATTTTTACCTGCACGGCTAATATCTTGAAGTTCTAAGCTTGATACATCCATACCACGCTTAGATATTTTGTTAGCCAAAATATCAAATAATTGCATAACCTGAGAATCAGCTTCAGCTTTAAGCTTAATTGTTTTATCGTTTAGCTCAATAGATGCGTCAACGCCTCTAAAGTCAAAGCGAGTTTCTAGCTCACGGTTTGCGTTATCAACTGCGTTTTTAGCTTCGTTCATTTCTACTTCAGATACAATATCAAATGAAGGCATTGGTTTGCTCCTAACTATTTAATCTTAATTTTATGCCGCAATTATAACGCTAAAATTATAAATCTTTACATTTTTCTGCATCTTGTTCAGGTGCGATACTAAATTAGTTTGATATACTTAAGTTTCTTTTTTAAGCGATTTTAGGATTTGTCGTGACAAGGCGTGTTTATCAAGCAATTTTTTTAGTCAGTATCGTAGCGTTTACCTTTTTATTTGCCAAAGAAGTAAAAGGTAGTGTTGTAAACTTATTTCCTCATGTTGATAAAGTAGCTCATTTTGGGATTTTTTTTATACTTGCCATAATAATGGATAAAGCATTTAAAATACCTTTGTATGTGCAAATACTTTTATTAGCTGGCTATGGCGCTTCAATAGAAATAATGCAAGATACCCTTCCTTATAGACAAGCATCTCTAGGTGATTTTTTTGCTGATTTTGCAGGTGCAGCAAGCTACTTTTTAATTAAAGCTATTTTTATTACTCGCAAAAAGAACCCATATGACTAATATTCTTGTAGTAGGTGATGGTGCGATAGGCTTATTATTTAGCCATTTTTTAAGCGCACAGCATAATGTAAATGTTTTAACACGTAAAAATACCAATAACACACGCTTTTATAGCCGAGATGGCTACGCTTCAAAAAAAATAAATGCTCATTTTGTTTCGTTAAATCAACTAAATAGTTTAGCGGAATTTGATATAATTTTATTTACCGTTAAGGCTTTTCAGGTGCAAAGTGCATTTGAACAAGTCAGACCTTTTTTATCAAAGCATACTAGCGTAATACTCTCGCACAACGGTATGGGAAATGTTAAAACGCTAAACAATCAGCTAAGTAATCATCAAGCACTATACTTTTTAACCACGACTATGGCTGGTTTTAAATCAAATCAATATATTGTGCAGCATACTGGTGATGGGCAGAGTGTTATTGGTGGGTGTAATGAATTAGCACTTAAAAATGCAGCAGATATAACCGAGCTATTAAAAGAAATTCCTCGCTTAACTGTAACTAACAACATTCAACAATTACGTTTTGAAAAGTTGATGGTTAACATTGCAATTAATCCGCTTAGTGCTTTGCATAATGTTAAAAACGGTGAGTTACGTGCGCCTCAATACAACTCAACCATTATTAACTTATTAACTGAAGCATGTAACATAGCTAAAGCACAAAACCTCAATATAACTTTAATTAACGCACTTACAACTGCTTATAAAGTAATGACCCTCACCTCAGAAAACTACTCTTCAATGCAACAAGACGCAGCTCATAATAGATCAACAGAAATAATGGCAATTTGTGGTTATATTAGCGAGCAAGGTAAGCTCTATAATATTAAAACACCATATAACGATGATCTACTTGCTAAAATGCAGGCAAAAAAAAGCGTGGTCTAAACCACGCTTATAAAATTTAACTCAACTTTACGGGCGATACACCTTTACAGTTTCAAAGCCTTGCTCGTGTAGCATAAGCGCTTGTAGTTGGCTCATTACACCTCTATCGCAATACAAGTAGTAGTCAGTGTTTTTTGGTAAGTCACCAAACTTAGTCGCTAAACGAAAAAACGGTAAGTGCACAACTTCAATACCGTCAATCTCAAGAGGCGAGGCTTCTTCTTCCTCTTGTGAACGAATATCAACAACAACAGACCCTACTGGTAAATCTGCGACTGATTCAGCTTCTTTTAATTCTTGTTTAGCTTCAACGTCAATATCGCGTACATCCATGATGCGCGCGTTATTTACAACAGTATCAAGCACATCAAAGTCAAACTTCTCTTCTTCACCAAGAATAACGTCAATTTTAGCTTTAACTGTTGGTTTTTTAGAAATTACACCACAGTACTCAGGCATCGTTTCAGCCATTTCAGCTGTGCCAATTTGGCGAGCAATATTAATAATTTCTTGTTTATCATGTTGAATAAGTGGGCGCAAAATAAGCGTTTCGGTTACACGGTCAATCACGCTTAAGTTCGCTAATGTTTGACTAGATACCTGACCAATACTTTCACCAGTGACAAGTGCTTGAATATTTAACTTTTGCGCTACAACACTACCTGCGCGCATCATCATACGTTTAAGTACTACACCCATTTGGCTGTTTTCAACGTTTTCGAGGATTTCTGCCACTACAGGTTCAAAATCAACAGTTACAAACTTAACTTTATGAGTTGAACTGTACTTTTTCCATAAGTAATAACTTGCTTGTTTAACACCAATTTCGTGTGCCGCGCCACCTAAATTAAAGAATAAAAAGTGTGTACGTGCACCTTTACGGATCATTTGATAACTGGCTACACCCGAGTCAAAACCACCCGACATAAGCGACAGTACATCTTCTTGAGTTGGTAACGGGAAGCCTGCCATGCCGTAATGTGTTTGCGAAACGATGTAAGCTTTATCGTCTTTTATCTCTAGGCGTATTGTTACTTCTGGGTGGCTAAGCTTCACACTTGCGCCTTCAATATGCTGGTTTAAACCACCTCCAACATAACGCTCCAAATCAGTAGACGTAAAATCATGTTGCCCAATACGCTTTGCACGTACGCAAAATGTTTTACCTATAATTGTATGCCCAACTAGCGCTATTGTTTTTTGGTAAATATCATCAAGAGTTTCAAATTGTGTTTCAGTTACTTCAATAAACTGAACAATGCCAGGTATGCGCTTAAGGCTGTCGATAAAATCAAGACGAACTTGTGGATCTTCAATTTTGGTTACAACTGAGATGTTGTCCCAGTTATTTCTTACTTGTACTTTTTCGTCAACACGGCGTAATACAATTTTAATGTTATTTTCTAACACTTTAGTAAAGCGTTTACGTACCGAACGGCTTTTAATGGCTATTTCAGGATGTAGTTTGACGATAAATTTAAGCATAGTTCACTCTTAGACTGCGGGAATTCGCGCTCCCAGGCATTTGGCGCGCGATTATAGCAAAAAATTCAGCGTCTAGGAAATAGCCAAAAGGCAGTTGTTATACAACCGCTGAAGCTTGTTGTGCTAATTCTGTGTATTTTTCTCGTAATAGATTCATTTTATCGATACTTTTATCCGTGCTGTACGCCCTAAATAGCGTAAGTACTTTTAAAATACCATGATATATATCTTGCTCGGCTAGTGTGCCACTTGGTCTACGCGCTTTAATGTAAGGCGTCCAAAAGCTAACCGTTAATTTTAAGGTATGTGCTAATTCAATTACATCTTGCTCATCAATAGCAATCATTTCACTATCGCGTAAGCCAATAATTATTTTGCGTACTTGCTCTAATAGCTCAAGCTGAAAATCAATATAGGCTTGCTTTAAATCACTGTCTCTGGAGAGTATGTCGCCAAGGTTGTCGTAAAAAAAATGATAGCGCCACATCAATTCAAATAACGAATCTAGGTAAGCGGTTAAATGACTAAAAGCATCGTCATCTTTATTAATTGGCTTAAAGTGTGTACTTAGGTGCTCGCGGTAAAGCGCAAAAATATGACGGATAATGTCTTCTTTATTTTTAAAATGATAGTAAAGATTACCCGGGCTCATCCCTAAATGTGATGCAATATGATTAGTTGATATTGCACGTTCACCTTGCTCATTAAATAGCGAAATACTGGTGTGTATTATTTTATCCTTGGTATTCATATGCTAACACTCTAATTATCTTATGGACTACATTACACTTATAACAAGCTATGCAGTATAAACAAATATTTACCATTAAAACACTCTAACACTATTTCCCACCCTTTAGCGTATTAGTAAAACACCTGTTTTTTAGCAAAGCTGATTTGTGTAAAAAACACTGTTAGACTAGCGAAAAAATAATAGATAGTGAACTTTATGAACATTACTGCAATTTATCCAGGTACTTTTGACCCGCTTACAAATGGCCATACCGATCTTATTCAGCGTGCTGCAAAAATGTTTGATACCGTGCTAGTCGCTATTGCACATAATCCGAGTAAAAAGCCCTGCTTTAGCCTTGAAGAACGTGTTGAACTTGCAAACAGTATTTTAAGCCACTTAGATAATGTTAAAGTAATTGGTTTTTCAGGTCTGCTCGCTGATTTAGCAAAAGAGCATAGCGCCAATGTTTTAATTCGTGGAATTAGAGCTGTATCTGACTTTGACTACGAATTTCAATTAGCTAATATGAATCGCCGCCTAAATCCGGATTTAGAAAGTGTATTTTTAACACCTGCAGAGCGAAACTCATTTATTTCATCAACGCTCGTTAAAGAAGTAGCCCGCCACAATGGGGATGTTAGTGAGTTTGTAGATCCTATAATAGTCAAAGCGCTTAAAACTAAACTTGGTGATGGCGCCAGTAATTAGATTGCACTCTTACCTTACATTAGCGTATAAAAATATACGCTAATTCGTTTTTGTAACAAAACTAGGTTTTAGCTTTTTGATTAGCCATACTAATTTTAACAAGTCTTTGTTTATAATAAGTACAAGTGCCATGGTAAAATCGATAAAATACATACCAAAGACATAGACCGTCCAAAACCACCAATAGTAGCGTGTTTCAGCAATTACAATGTCGTAATGCATACCTAAAAACAAGAATGCGTTGATAGAAAGACCTACAATTAAGTAGTAAAAAGCAGTTGGTACTGTTTTTTCATATGCAAATAACCAAAGCAGTAAAATACCAATGGTAACAAAGTCATAATAAAAGTAATTTAAATGAGGGGTTGCAGTACTTGTATCCATAAACAGGCTAGAAATATACGATACCAACATTATAAGTGACAAATGAACTCTGCTTTTATCAACTTTATTTATACTAGCAGACAAGTTATATAAAAATGCAATTAAGATAAACCAAGTAAATAGTATGCCTACATTGGACCCTAAATCAACAATTCTCCAAAGTATGTCAGCCATTAACTTTTCCCTTAACAGTACTATTTATTAGCCATTTTTTAGCCATGTCTAAACCCAAGAAATCTTTGTTTATAAAGAATATAGCTATCATCAAAAAATCCACAGTGTTTACACCTAATATATATACCCACCATAACCACCAAAATTCATCGTTATACAAAACTTCATAATCAATATACATCGCAAAAAAAAGAGACATGTTTATAGATAAACCAATTATCAAATAAATTGAAATTATATTTTTTTTGATATAAAAAGTAAAAAAACAATACTTAAAAAAGTAAGTAAATCAAATAAGAAAAATTCGAAGTAGGTAATAGTCCCAGGGCAAGAGCATGAAAAAACACTATAAATTCAATACCTTTTCAAGATAAGCTGTACTGCGCATCGCTTTCTTCTGCTTTGCTGGCATACCTTTACTAAAACTGGTTTCAGCCTTT